>NZ_BADY01000017.1:0-112813 GCF_000241185.1 Pseudoalteromonas sp. BSi20495 | reverse complement strand
ACTATTCAAAGAGTATTGGAACGAATTAAAACGCGATACTTATATGGCTGATGGTGGAAAATATCGTTATCGCCGCTATGGGGAACTTGCAAAAGAATCAAATAGCGAGGGTTTCGCAATTTTACCACATGCTCCATATATCCAGCTATCCTACATTAATTCTCTTAACGGAGATATTGAACGTCACTTCTATCCATTAACAGATGAATTCACTTCTTCGCCTGTATTAACGAAAGTACTTAGCTTATTGAGCAGTGTTTATGATTCTGCTGAAGGAAAAAAACAAGACTGGAGTATACGCCTACACCCTTATCGAATTAAAACAACTGAAGCAGAGCTGGGTCACCCTGCGCCAGAAGGGTTACATCGAAATGGGGTTACATATATTGCATCGATGATGGTTTGTAAGAATAACATTATTGGTGGTTCTACGTTACTCACTAACAATTATAAAGAGGCGCTTACAAGTGTAACTTTAAATGAAACACTTGACATCATCATGGCAGATGATGAAAAAACTATGCATCAAGTCTCCCCAATAAAACCAGCTACACGGTATAAAGAAGCATATAGAGATGTGCTTGTTATTGCCTTTACTCGAAAGGAGAAGTCTAATGGACTTAATAGCTAATACTTATAAAAAAGCGCGTTATAAATTTCCAATTACTGAGTTAATGCTATTGATGGTAGCCCTTTTTTGGGGAACTAGTTACGGCTTAACTAAAAGTGTACTAATTTACACTAGCGTATTACTTTTTATTGCACTTCGTTTTTCTTTAACTTTTCTTTGTATGTTGCCAATGGTTATCTCGGATTTCCGTAAAGGTTTGAATAACGACTGGAAAATTGCAATCCCTACGGGGTGTATTCTATCAGCCATCTTTTATTGTGAAGTATTTGGAGTCTTACACACAACAGCGTCAAATGCAGCTTTTCTAATTAGCTTATCTATCGTATTAACTGCACTTGCAGAGCCCATTATCAATAAGAAAAGGATATCAAAAGCTTTAATCCTCCTCACTGTCACAAGTGTATTAGGGATCTTCTTTTTAACTAGTAGTGAAGAGTTTGAATTGGTGTTAAATAAAGGCGATTACTTTATTCTATTGGCTGCGTTGTTTAGAGCATTAATGGTGACGACAACAAAGCGATCAACTGAAAATAAAAAGATAACAACGCGTTCTCTTACTGCTATCCAGTCATTCATCGTAGCAATCAGTTCCCTAATCGCATTAGCACTCTTTTCAACTGAGGCAGAGTTATCTATCCCAACTGTAATTGAATTCTGGCTGATAATGTCATACCTAATTATATTTTGTACATTATTTGCATTTTATATACAAAACTATGCAGTGCGCCGAACATCACCAACAAGAGTATCTTTATTAATGGGAAGCGAGCCATTATTTGGAGCCATTTTTGCCATAATTTGGCTAAATGAATCATTAACATTATTACAAATATTTGGCGGTAGTTTAATTTTTGTTAGTGTAGTAATTACATCGCTGCAAAAAACACAGTAGCCTAAAAACACTCCACTAATCATGTAAATAATTGAGTACCTTAAAAATGTTGTGGCTTAAGTAATACTGGCCACAACTTTATAATTTTCTATTTCGCTATGGAGGCGAAAGCGTGGTGGTTTATTATAAAGGAAATAGGCACATAAAAGTTATACTGTAATTTTCTTAGATTACAATGTAATGTTTACGTGTCTGTTTAAGATATTCATGGCCCATAATATGAAGTAGCTTTTAAAGATAAGAGTTAATATTAATGTGCTAGATTTAGAACCTGGTTAGAGAAAAATATTAGTGTTCACATAGGGACTCTTTAACCTAGAAAATGAGATGTAATTAAGTGGTAAAACGAATATAATTATCTGATTAAACTCCAAAATTCAAACTAAAAGTGTAACATCATAACTGTTCTTATAAAACAATGGCTTAATAACTGTTACATGTAACGAGGTTTAGATAAAAATGACAGAGATAAATATTGATACATCGGCATTAGAGAGTATGGAATCGTTATTGGGTGAGCAGTTTGCTGACACGCTTGATTTTTGTTGCGCAGAGTTTGAACGTTTAGGCTCTGAAGTTTTAGCAACTATTGGTAAAGACAGAGAAGCGGCTATTCGTCACTCTCACAGTTTAAAATCGAACGCGGCGCAGTTTGGCGCTTCAAGCCTTGCTGAAGTATCGCGTGTTATTGAGCAAAATTTAAACCTAGATAACTTAGCTGAAGCTATCGACGCATCTAATAGCTTAATGGCTCAAGTAACAGGCTCTCAAGCTAAGCTAAATGAATGGTTAGCATCTCGCTAATTATTGAAGCTGAAACGTGAATTTATTTCAGTATTAAGTAATCAAATACACTGGCATTTTACGCCTTTACTAGGTTAGTCTAAAGACTCACTAGTCGAGGTAAAAATGTCTGATATTAAAAAGAGTCACAAATTAGAAGGTGTATGTTATGACATTCGTGGGCCGGTTTTAGCACAAGCTAAAAAAATGGAAGACGAAGGTCAAAAAGTATTAAAATTGAATATAGGTAATCCGGCTGCTTTTGGTTTTGATATGCCAGAAGATATGCACCGCGATATTATCCGCAACTTATATTCAGCCCAAGGTTACTGTGACTCTAAAGGCCTCTATTCAGCCCGCGTGGCTATTTATCAGCACTATCAACAACGTGGATTACATAATTTAGATGTAGATAGCATATATATTGGTAATGGCGTAAGCGAACTTATTCAGATGATCACCCAAGCGCTATTAAATAATGGCGATGAAGTGCTTATTCCAGCTCCAGATTATCCACTTTGGACTGCTTCTGTCACATTATCGGGTGGTAATCCGGTGCATTATTTATGTGATGAAGAGCAAGATTGGTTTCCGGATATTGCAGATATAAAAAGCAAAATAACATCTAAAACTAAAGCTCTGGTATTAATTAATCCTAATAATCCGACAGGTGCGGTTTACAGTGATGATTTGTTAATGCAATTAATTGATATAGCGCGTGAACATAAACTACTGTTATTGAGCGATGAAATTTACGAAAAGATTTTATACGATGGTATAACGCATACTTCAATCGGCTCACTGTGTGATGATGTACCAATCATTACTTTTAATGGTTTAGCAAAAACCTACCGTGCAGCGGGGCTAAGAATGGGGTGGATGGTGCTAAGCGGTCGTACCTCAGTTATGGATGATTTACGCAAAGGTCTAGAAATACTGTCATCTATGCGTTTATGCGCTAATGTACCTGCGCAATATGCAATTCAACAAGCGTTGGGCGGGGTGCAATCAATTGATAATTTGATTAACCCTGGTGGTCGCTTATACGAGCAGCGCGATATAGCATGGCGCGGGTTAAACGCTATTGAAGGCATTAGTTGTAAAAAACCAAAAGGCGCGCTCTATGCGTTTGCCAAAGTAGATACAGCACTTTTTAACATTAAAGATGATGAAAAGATGATGTACGATTTGCTAAAAGCCGAAAAGATATTGCTTGTGCATGGCAGGGCGTTTAATTGGCCCGAGCCGGATCATTTTAGGTTGGTATTTTTACCAAGCAAAGATGATTTATTGGATGCGATGTTAAAAATGAAGCGCTTTTTTAAAGACTATCGCCAAGTATAGTTATTTAAAAAATAAAAACGAGCCAAATTTGGCTCGTTTTTTACTTTAGTCATGAATATATTGGCAGGGCGTGTTGAACTTTTTGGGTTGAAATTTGTTCAATCTAGGGGCTATTAAATCGCGACGCGAGGTTTGTAACCTAGTGGGCTAAGTAAAAACCGAGCAAAGCTTCCGCGTCCTGCTCACGCCCCTTACCTACATCCATGTAGGCAACAAAGAGTTAATTGCCGCTAGGCAGAACCCTGCGGGCAGCGCATGTTTGGCATTTATGCTGCGTTATCGCCTATTTATGAGGAACAACCACCGTTCATAGGTTCCGCCTTGTCGAAACACCAAACATGCCGCTGCAAATTTAATCACCAAAGTTCAGCACGGCCTAATACGCTTTATCTACACGCACCGTGTTGTCGTTCAAGTAAACTAATCTTACGTTATCACCTTTACTAAAACGCATTGATTGGTCTTGATCTTGAACAACCATAAACTGATCGCCGTTTTCAACTTGTATTAATAACTCTACAAAATGATTTTGCTGATAATGACTTTGCTGCTGCCTGTTATGCGCAACACTGCCGCCAATTACCGAGCCTAATATTGTTGCTACTGTGCGGCCGCTACCGCCACCAAACTGGTTGCCTACAACACCGCCGAGTAATGCACCGCCGAAAGTTTTCCAGCCGTTGTTTTTGTCTTGAATGATTTCTTGTTCGGTAATATTGCGGACCGATTTTACGTCACCAAATAAAACTTGCTGCACAGGAACTGCTTTATTGCGCTCGTATTTAGCAAACGTAGGCGCACTTATTGTAAGTAAAGCGCACATAATTACAGTAATTGCTTTCATAACTTGCTCCTTTTATACCAACCTGCATAAATCTTTGATCAATTTAACGAATTAAATTGCGCTATAACGTCGTTAAAAATTTTTTATTTAGAACCACTAGATACAAAAATCTTTGTCTAGTACTAGCGTAATTTTCTTAACGTTAAATAGACCCCATATATAAGCTGATTGGTATTAGCTACCAGCCAAAGGTTGATTTTTCTTTCGTTTTACGAATTTCAGTTTCGTCTGCCCATTCAACTAGGCCGCTTTCCATATCCATTAGACGCATCGTAAATTTATAGTATACGTCTGATTTATCGGCATTTGATTTAACGATACTTGATAAATTTCCGTATAACATATATTGCGCGCCAATTTGCTTACCAAATGCAACGGCTGTAGCAGGGTTAACAAGGGCATCTTCGTTCTGAAAAGTTAATTGCTCACGTACTGACTCAACACGCGTCATATCTACAAAACGGAACTTACCGCTGCGTAGCATTTGTGTTGAGATTGAATCGGTGATTGATTCAGTATCAATGTGTTCACTGGTTTTGTTTTTAATACGCTCAACAAATACTACAGGGCGTTTATTAGCGGTCATTGTGCCAACAACGGGTGAGCTGAGTAATGAATCGGTCATTTGGCTCGCTACTTTTTGTAAGTCAGTAGAGCCAAAATTAATATCGGTTGTCTCTACTGCTTGTGCATCGCCATAACTTACTACGGCTTTATTAGCACAGCCACTTAATACTAAAGCGCTCAAGCCAACTAAAGCGTAAGTTGATGCTGTTTTAAATTTGTTACTGATGATCATGGTTGTTTCCTTTAATCTTTAAATTCTTGTGATTCGGTAGACACTTCTCTTACTGCTAAAGAAAAGGTAACTGCATCAGAGCTCGGTGCTAAGCCCGGTAATTGTGTTTTTGCAAAACCAAATAAGGTGAGTGCTTGCCAAGGTGAGTGGTTGCCTTTAATAACAAAGCCGTCTTTATCAAACCAATTAAATTGATACTGTAAATACTGTGATTTTTTATACTGACTCGAAAGTGTCACTACCACATCGGTTAACTGGTTTGTTTGACGGGTCTTTATGTCAGTTATAGTCAGCTTTTTACTTAAAGCTGGGTTATCAACACGTAATTGCTCATTAAACTGGCTTTTATTTTGTTCAACAGAAATACCGGATGTAATCGGTTTACTTGAACATGCACTTAGCATTAGTACTGCTAATAATGGCGCTATGTATTTCATGATGGCTCCTAAAGTTGAACTACGTGGTAATTAAAGTAGTTATTGATAGAGGTTAAGTAAATTAACGTTAACCCTTGCTTACTAATGGTGAAATTTATAGGCGCTTGTGTGCCTATATGCAGAGAATGCTCACCTGTATTTAGGTTTTGCCTTGCAACACTTATTTGATTTGGAAGCGTAAGCCAACTGCGTGTATCAGCTTGCTCAGATGCCAAATTATAAATATTGGCAATTATGTTACCTACATCACCGGCGCTGCGAGCAAACTCTGCACGCACTTTTTCTTTTGCCACTAACCTAAGTACTTGACGAGCTACTTTTGCAGGTATTTGATCTTCTAATGTTTTGGCTGCAAGTGCTTCAATGTGTACCAGTGGACTAAGCGTTAAGCTTTGTGCATCAATGTTTATGGTGTTAAGACGGCGCACATAGGCGTTATCTTTATATACCGGCATTGCTAGGCTATAAAAGCGTGCATCGCCACGTGATGAATAAATTGGTAAGCGCAGTTTAAATTCATCTTGTTTTGGTACTAAGCCTTGTTCAAATAAAACAATCACTTCGCCTTGTGATGAAGAAATAGTTGGCGCATCACTAAAACGTTTTTTGAATTCACTTAAGTCTTGCGCAAACCCTTGTTTTTTAGCAAGGCGTATTACGTCCTGTTGTAAATAAATATTGTTAGGTTGTATAGCGAGTGCTTTTTTATAATCAATATAAGCATCGTCGTATTGTTTAGCACTTTGGTAAAGCAAAGCAGATAAGTAAAACGTGTAGGCATTTTGAAAGCCATTTTTTACATCCCTGGTTACATTGTTCATACTCGGGTAGTGCTGTTGCGCTTCTTTTATTGTTGAGTCTACTTCAGTTTGATTTTCTGCAAGTGCATCAACTTGTACTTTATTAGCTCTACGAATTTCTACTAAAGCGCCTTCAATATCATTTTTATATACATAGTTAAGTGCTTTATAGCTATGAAGCATGCTCATTTCGTAAGCAGGTGGAACATAGGTAATGGCTGAGTCGTTAGTAAATAACGCATTACTTTGTTCAAGCCCTGCACTTACCTGTATTTTGGCGGCTTCACGTTTTTTTTGCATTTGCGTATACACATTCTCGAATTTGCTTTGTGCATCATTTGCTGTATTCGCTAAGTCGTTTAAACGAGCTTGCTCGAGTTGGTTGAGTAAGTAGCTGCTGTGCAGGGTGCTATTATTAGCAATAAGGGATTGCGCTTCTTCGATATTATTTTTCTCGATCGCATTTCTTATTGGTGTCATTTGCGTGGCATAGTCATTAAATAGGTCACTAAAACCTATTGTGCTACACCCACTTAAAATAAAACAAAAGCTTAAAGTTATACTTAGGCGCACTGCGCACTCCTCTTAATTTACCTACATACATTAACATATTATTTTTAGCTAAATGTGTGAAATATTGTAAAAAATCGTAGAGTAAAATTGCCTGCTAATCTAGAAATATAAGATCACACTGGTGAACAAAACGTGAATTCTATTAATTTTTATCAACTACACTGAAATAGTAATTTAGCTTTTACGGTCTAGCTATTTGTTATATCACTCAGAGGAAATAAAAAATGAAAAAGTTCACAGGTGCAGCAATGGCTGTAATGGTTGCAGGTTTAGTTGGTTGTAATGCTACAGAGGCAGAAACATCACCATCAAGTTCTGTTGCAAATAATGGCGCAACAACTGATTTAGTTCATTGTTACGATGCAAATGTGTGTGGCGGTCATAACGATTGTAAAACAGCTGAAAATGCATGTGCTGGTCAAGCATCATGTAAAGGTACTGGTTTTGTAGCTATGCCTGCAAAAGCGTGTGCTGACGTTGGCGGTAAAGTAAAAGATAAATGGGTTGGCAGTGTAGCTAAAGCTGATTTAGTACATTGTAATGATGTAAATGTATGTGGCGGTCATAATGATTGTAAAACAGCTAATAACGCGTGCGCTGGACATGCATCATGTAAAGGGACTGGTTTTGTATCAATGCCAGCAAAAGCATGTGGTGACATTGGTGGTTCTGTAGGTAGCTAATACCAATTTTATTAAAAATATGATCTTTTTATCGCATTAAATAGCACACTTATTGCGTTATTTTCTTAGCGCTATAATAGATCACTAATTTAATGCAATTGGTATAAAAATTTATCGAACGCATAAAATAAGCCTGAACGATGTATTTTATTATTCAGGCTTATTAAGGAAGTTTATGACAAATCGTTTTTTAGGTTTTGGTTTGGGACTAAGAGCCCCTCATTTTGAGCAAATTATTGCAGAGAAACCAGCTGTAGATTGGTTTGAAATTATTTCAGAAAACTATTTTGTAGCCGGTGGAAAACCTTGGCATTATTTAAATAAAATCAGATCTGATTACCCCATTGTGATGCATGGTGTATCAATGTCGATTGGTAGTACAGACGCAATCAACAAAGACTATTTAAATCAGTTAAAAAACACCATTGCAAGAGTAGAGCCGCAGTGGGTGTCTGATCATTTATGCTTCACTCAAGTTGGCGGCATAAATAGCCACGATTTACTGCCAATGCCTTACACCAATGAGGCGCTTGAACATTTAGCTAATAAAATATCGCAAGTTCAGGACTACCTAGGCCGAGAGATGATTTTTGAAAATGTGTCGAGTTATTTAACATACAACGCTTCACAAATGAGTGAGTGGGAATTTTTAGCGCAATTACATAAGCAAACTGGCTGTAAGTTTTTAATGGATGTAAACAATGTTTATGTAAGTGCACGTAATCACGACTTTAACGCAATGGATTATTTATCGGCTATTCCGAGTACTGCTATTGCGCAAATTCACTTAGCAGGACATCAAGACTTTGGTACGCATATTATAGATACTCATGATGAAGATGTCCCAGATGCGGTATGGGACTTATATGCTCAGTATGCAAAAACATTAGGTCCTGTAAGTACTATGATTGAACGCGATGATAATATTGGCTCCCTTGATGATTTAATAACTGAGCTTGAGCATGCTAAAACGCTAGTGAAACCGTTTTGGGATATTAGAGCATGAGCGATTTAGCGAAGCTGCAACAACAGTTTATGGATTTACTGCAAGGTGAAAGTTCGGATATTAGCGAGCAAATTGCGCAGCAAGGGCAGTTAAACACACAACAGCGACTCTCTATTTATCAAAACGCTTATAAAATTCGTTTAAGAGCTGTTGTAGAACAAGATCACGAACAGTTGGGCATTTACTTAGGTGATGATTTATTTGAGATGATGGTTGATGGTTATTTAGCTTTATATCCTTCAACTCATACGTCACTACGAATTTTTGCAGATAAATTACCTGATTACTTAGCCACCAATACTCCTTTTAACGATTACCCCATACTTGCAGATATAGCCAAATTTGAACGACTATTGCTAAGCGCGTTTGATGCAAGCGATAAGACATTACTCAATGTATCAGAGCTTGAAAGTATTGAACCACAGCAATGGCCAAATTTACTATTAAAATTACATCCAAGTGTACAGTTAGTCGCGTTTAATACGTTGGCGGTTGAAAGTTGGCAGGCAATAAAAGAAAAGCAAACACCGCCAGAACCAATAGCCTCAGAACCTCGCTTTTGGGTTATTGCACGTGATATTGACAGGCGTACACAATATTTAAGCGTTGATGAACAAGAGCATCGCTTACTGAATCTATTAAAACAAAACACACCCTTTGCACAGTTATGCCAATCCTGTTTAAATGAGCTCCCTGGTGAGCAAATCGCTGGGTTTTTAATTACTAAAATTAATCAGTGGCTTGAACGTGGTTGGTTAATTAACGAGTAAGTTTAAACAACAATGTTTTTTTGTTGCAAAGGAATTTTTTTGAAAGCCACCATATACACAATCATTGCTTTAATTGCGTTTGCCGCAAATTCTCTTTTTTGCAGAATGGCTTTAGCCGAAGGCTATATAGATGCTTGGAACTTTACAGTTATTCGCTTACTAAGTGGTGCAGCGTGTTTGGGCATTATAATGGCTATTTATACCCATAATTTAAAACGTAAAGGCACATTTAACCCCGCTATTATAAGTGACAGAGGAAGCTGGCAAAGCAGTATTAGCCTTTTGGTTTATGCACTTTGTTTTTCGATTGCCTACGTAGAGCTCGATACAGGCACTGGCGCACTTATTTTGTTTTCCGCTGTGCAACTTACTATGATTGGCTGGGGTATTTATCAAAAAGAGCAATTAAGTGTGCTTCAGTGGTGCTCGTTTATAGTGGCGCTAGGCGGCTTTGTATATTTAATGCTGCCATCCGCTGCAGTGCCTTCACTGTTTGGTGCATCACTTATGGCACTCAGCGGTATAGCATGGGGTATTTACAGTATTCGCGGTAAAGTGTGTGTATCGCCACTGCGTACTACTGGGTTTAACTTTATAAGAAGCTTAGTGGCTATCCCTGTTTTATTACTTGTAGGTATGAGTTATTTAAAAAATATGAGTATTGAAGGGGTGTTACTTGCGTGTGCCTCGGGTGCGATAGCATCTGGGATTGGTTACAGTGTTTGGTATGTAGCTATGCCACTGCTTAAAAGTACCCAAGCTGCTGTTGTGCAGTTGTGTGTGCCGGTACTTGCAGCCATTGCCGGGGTTTTGTTTTTATCAGAGCAGGTAACAATGGAGTTTGTAGTCGCAAGCGCGTTAATTTTAGGCGCTGTGCTGGTATTTATTTTAAATAAAAAGAAGGCATAATATTATTTGAGCGAGCCTTCTTTTAGGGGTGTGCTTACGTTTGTTACAAAGCGTGTATAAATAGCAGGTAAGTTATCAAGTATTGCCTGCTTGCCCTGTAGTTCACTGTTTTTTATACATTCAAAAAGTACTTGCTCGCTAAGTTTATTCACTAATAATTGTGATTGCTTAATATGGCTTATATGCCAAAGCTCAGGTGCGACGCCACCTAAATCATGCTGGTAAGGGCGATAAAAGCCAAACTTACCCAAGTTGTCATCAAGCCAGTTACTTAAAGGTGCAAACGGCCCACCTTGCAGGTATTCATCAGGTGTTAGCTGTAGCTTATAATCATCACTTACTGCGGCTTTATCAAACACATCTAAGTCAGTCCCTAAATGATGCCTGCTTGCGCCAGGTAGTGCAGAGTAGAGCATTATAGCTATACATTTATCAATCTCGCTTAGCTTAGTTAAATCTACAATTTCTTGCTGTTTATTATAAACAGGTCGAATACCTAAAAACTTATTATTCCAAATAATTGACTGACGTTCAAAGTCGCGAAAACTTGAGGCAATAGTAAGATCAAATCCCGCTTTTTGAGCTGCACTTTGTAGTGCTAAAAAGTCGCTAGTAATAGCGCTGTGCAAGCGATGATTTTGTATATCAGTTAAATGTGTATCACTTTGCCCTGTAATACACATTATTGGTGTTGGTTGAGTGGCATCCATTATGTTAAAAGTTGCTCTAATATTTGCTCGTAAATGTTGGTAAGGGCTATTAAATCATCGGTACTTACGCATTCATCTACTTTATGAATAGTAGCGTTACGTGGCCCTAGTTCAATTACTTTAGCACCTGTTTGCGCAATAAAACGCCCGTCAGATGTGCCACCTGTGGTTTCTAGGTTTGTGGTTAAACCGGTTACCGATTTAATAGCATTGACTGTGGCATTAACAAGGGGGCCGTGCTCGGTAATAAAAGGCAAACCATTTACTATCCAACTTAATTCATAATTTAAGTTATGCTTTTGTAGAATGTCATTTACACGTTGTTGTAATTGCTCATGCGTTACTTGCGTGCTAAATCTAAAGTTAAACTGTATTTCTAGTTCACCCGGGATCACATTACCAGCACCTGTGCCGCCATTAATATTTGAAATTTGAAAGCTGGTAGCAGGGAAGTATTCATTTCCGTTATCCCACACCGTTTGGCTAAGCTCAGTAAGTGCAGGGGTTGCTAGATGAATTGGGTTTTGTGCTAAATGAGGGTAGGCTACATGCCCTTGTACGCCCTTAACGGTTAAAAAAGCGGTGAGTGAGCCTCTTCGACCATTTTTAACAACATCACCTAGTACATCTCGTGATGAAGGTTCGCCAACTAGGCACATATCGATTTTTTCACCGCGTGCTTCTAGCGTATCAATTACACGAGTCGTCCCGTTTACAAATGGACCTTCTTCGTCAGAAGTAATTAAAAATGAAATTGAACCTTTATGATCTGGGTGCTTAGTAACAAAACGCTCGGTTGCTACAAGCATTGCTGCAAGTGAGCCTTTCATATCGGCAGCGCCACGGCCATGTAAGAGACCGTCTTTTATTAATCCTGAAAACGGCGGATGTTGCCAATTTTTTTCAGGGCCTGTTGGCACCACATCGGTGTGACCTGCAAAACAAAAGTGCGGTGATTGTGTGCCTTTTCGAGCCCAAGTGTTAAGTGTGTCGGTAAAAAATAATGACTCTATATTAAAACCAACCGCAGCAAGGCGATCGTTCATCATTTGTTGGCAGCCAGCATCTTCGGGGGTTACTGACTCTCGTTGGATTAGCGCTTGAGCGAGTGCAATTACGTCAACAGTCATTATTTAAAAATCTCATCGTATTGAACTGCTTTAAAACCTAAATGGTAGCTGCCATTGTTTACGAGTACCGGACGTTTGATCATTGCAGGTTGTTCAACTAACAGTGAAATAGCACTCTCTTTAGTTAAGCTTTGTTTCTGCTCATCAGTTAATGCACGATAAGTAGTACCACGTTTATTAACAAGCTGTTCCCAATCAAGCTTATCAGCAAAGTCACTCACCATTTGCTCATTCACGCCATCTTTACGGTAGTCGTGAAAAGTAAATTCGACATTGTTATCGGTTAAATATTTTTTAGCTTTTTTAATCGTGTCACAATTGCTAATGCCGTATAAGGTAATCATAGATTTAATTCTTCTTAATAATAGTTAATAGAGTGTCTTCACCCGCTTGTACCAGTGAGTGAGAGTAATGAAATGTACCAAGGTTGTGGCCATTTAGTAAAATTAGGCTAGCAAGCATAGGAGTATCAAGCTCTCGTAAATCAAAATAAGCAAGGCGTTGGCCTTTGATTATTTTGCTACCATTGAGCTGTGCTATATGAGTGTGTGTAATTGGTTGCGATGTTGGAATGGTTAAGTTGATTAACACTTTTAACCCATTTTTTGCTTGTAATATAAACTCCGTGCCTGCATTTTTTACCTGTAATAAAGTGCCATCAAAGGGCGCTAGAATTTTATGGTTAGTTAGTTGCACTATAATACCTGGCCCAAGTGTGCCAAAGCGAAACAAAGGTTCTGGATGTTCATTTAGCTCCAGTACTTTGCCTGAAAAAGGGCTGGTAATATTAATGGCGTTACGAGGTATTTTGTTTTGCGCAATATATTCTACTTTTTGTGCTTTCATAATTTATTCAGCCACCACATTGTAGCCATCTTTTTTTAGTTCCGTAATAGCTTGAAGTGCAGTTTGCTTTTTTACAAGTATGTAATCGGTGTCGTAGGTTGAAATTGAAAATATAGATATTTTAGCACGTGCTAATACGCCCGAAATATTGGCCATTATCCCGGTTAGCGAAAAACCAAGTGGGCCAACAACTTCAAGTGCTTGCCAATTTGGCTCTGTGTCTAGGCTGTTTATTTCAAAGCTACTAGGGCATACAATTGAAAGTTCGTCGTAGGTTTTAGAAATAAAAAACAACGGGAGTTTTAACAGCGCCGCAGGTATGTCGGCATCTATATCTAAGCTATGTATAGATAAAACGGTGCTGTGTAATTGTAATGTTTGTTTTGACATTAAAAACCTGCGAAACAGCAATATCGGTAGGTTTATAGTATAGATTATTAGCTTTAAATTAAAGGCGTAACAGTAACTAACCTGATAGTAAGTGAGTTAATTCCCGAAGGTAGAAAAACTTACCCACAATTTCTGTGGATAAGTATGGGGGTTGCAGGGTATAAATAGCCTAACTATTTAATTATTAAATAAATAATAGCTAGGCTATAAAAAGCACATGTTAGTGTTGGTGTTTAATTAAGTGCTTCAGCTTGTGCTGCTTGAATGGCCGTTAGTGCAATGGTATACACAATATCATCAACTAAAGCACCACGGCTTAAGTCGTTAACAGGTTTGCGCATACCTTGTAGCATTGGACCAATACTTATTAAATCAGCGCTACGTTGTACTGCTTTATAGGTAGTATTGCCTGTATTTAAATCAGGGAATATAAATACAGTCGCTTTACCTGCAACAGGGCTATTAGGTGCTTTTTTAAGTGCCACGTTTTCCATAATGGCTGCGTCGTATTGAAGTGGCCCATCAATGATTAAATCAGGACGCTTTTGCTGCGCTATTTTTGTGGCTTCGCGTACTTTTTCTACATCAGCGCCCGTGCCAGACGTACCCGTACTGTAACTGATCATAGCTACACGCGGCTCTATACCAAATGCAGCAGCAGAGTCGGCAGATTGAATCGCTATATCTGCAAGTTGTTCAGCATTAGGGTCTGGGTTAATCGCACAGTCACCATAAACTAACACTTGGTCAGGCAGCAGCATAAAAAATACGGATGATACTAACGATGATCCTGGCGCTGTCTTAATTAACTGCAGTGGTGGGCGAATTGTATTGGCAGTGGTGTTTACTGCACCCGACACTAAGCCATCTACCTTACCTTGCTCAAGCATCATTGTGCCAAGTACGACGTTATCTTGCAGTTGCTCTTGCGCGACTACGGCAGTTAGACCTTTGCTTTTTCGGATTTCGACCATAGGCGCAATATAATCATTAATGATGCTTTTAGGCTCAATAATACTTACGTGTTCGTTAAGCTCAATCCCTTGTTGCTCTGCAATGCGCATTATTTCTTCGCGATCGCCAAGCAATATAGTTTTAGCAATGCCGCGTTGGCCACAAATAGCAGCCGCTTTAATAGTACGAGGTTCATTGCCTTCTGGTAGCACAACTGTTTTTCCGGCTTTACGGGCTTTGTCTGTTAACAAGTAACGAAATGCTGGAGGCGATAATTTACGTGTTTTACCTACGCTTTTGGCTAACGTGTCTAACCAGTCAGAATCAATATGTTCAGCGTTATGATCTTTTACTTTTTCAATTCGTTGGTCGTCGTCGTTTGGTACTTCCATATTAAAGTTATGCAGTAATAACGAGGTGCGCCATGTATCGCCATCAGTAGCGAGTATAGGCAAGCCAGTTTGCATAGCTTGCTCACACAAGGCCATAATACGTGGCTCTGGCTCAAAGCCACCGGTGAGTAATATAGCGCCAAGTTTAGTGCCGTTCATAGCTGATAAACACGCAGCAACAAGTATGTCTGAGCGATCGCCTGGTGTTACCAATAAGGCTCCAGGGGTAAAGTAATTTAAAATATTTGACACTGTACGCGCACAAAAAGTAATACGACGCAGACGACGATGCAGCATATCGCCTTCGTTAATTATCGTTGCTTTTAAATACGCGCTTAAATCTTTTACGCGAGGTGCGACTAAGTCAAAATCCCAAGGGATTGCACCAAGTAGCATAAACGGGTTTTTTCTAAAAATAGGTAACGACGCTAAACGATTTAATTCGTTTTCAAGCTCTTCTGGTTTGTAGGTGTCAACTAAATCGGCGCGAGCGCGGCCTTCTTCATCAAGTGGCGCATTTACTTTATTAAAAATACAGCCTAGTACGCGAGGGTGGTCAATTCCACCATAGTTACCCGCTGCGATTTCAAGGCGGTCTTCTATTTGTGTAATGCTGTAATTACCGGGGGTGAGTACAAATACAATGTCGGCGCCAAGTGTTTGTGCAATTTCACGATTTACACGTCCAGCGTAAGGTTGACGACGAGTAGGGACCATACCTTCTATGATGGCTACTTCATCGTCGTTTATTTTGCTCTCAAAACGCTCAACAATTTCCTCTAGTAGGTCGTCACCTTTGCCATCGCCAATCATTTGCTCTGCGTAATCGAGTGCAAAAGGTGTAGGTGGGTTAATCGGTGAGCCTTGGGTAACTATTTGCGTTGATTTTTCAGGGCCCGTTTCACCCGAGCGGGGCTGCGCAATTGGTTTAAAAAAGTTAACTTTAACTGTTTTTTGTTCAAGAGCACGCACTAAACCAACTGATACCGACGTTAAACCAACACCTGTAGATACAGGAATTAACATAATACGACGCGCCATATTAAAGCTCCTTTGCTATGTTTGCAGCATCAAGTGCAATAACCCACTCTTCATTTGTAGGCATGACAACGGCTTTACTACGTGCCTGTGAAGAGCTAATAATGCCTTCTTGGCCAAAACGAGCATTAAGATTAGCTTGTTGATCGCAATCGAGTCCTAAAAAGGCAAGCTGTGAGATTACTTTTTCACGAATAATATCAGAGTTTTCGCCAATACCGCCGGTAAAAATAATCGCATCAAGGCGTTGTAGTGGTACCATATAAGCGGCAATTTGTTTTGAAAGACGGTAGCAAAACATATCAAGCGCGAGTATTGCTTTTTTATTACCGGCAACAGCCGCTTCTTCGATTGTGCGGCAATCATTAGAAAGCTCGCTGATACCTAATAAACCACTTTTTTGATTGAGCAAGTTATCTATTTGCTGTGCAGTGTAATCGAGCTGCGTGGTTAAAAAGTTAAACAGGCCTGGATCTATATCGCCACTACGGGTGCCCATCATTAGGCCCTCTAGTGGTGTTAGGCCCATACTGGTATCTACACTCTTACCATTTTTAATAGCACACACTGAACAACCATTACCTAAGTGGGCACTGATAAAGTTACTTTGCTCAATAGGTTGATTAAGTAGTTTTGCTGTTTGGCCTGCAACATAAAAGTGGCTTGTGCCATGAAACCCATAACGTCTAACGCCAAATTCTGTATATAGCTTATATGGCAGTGCATAAAGGTAAGCTACTTCATTCATCGTTTGGTGGAACGCAGTATCAAATACGGCTATTTGTGGTAAGCCTTCGAACGATGCCTGTGCAGATGCAATGCCTAATAAATTAGCATGTCCGTGAAGTGGCGCAAGTGTTGCTGCCTGTGTAATACCCGCAATGACCTTCTCGTCAATCAAAACAGATTGCGTAAAATGCTCGCCGCCGTGCACAACACGATGACCCACAGCAATAAGTTGCTCATCTAAGCTATGATCTTTTATTAGGCTTACTAACGTATCTATTGCCTCTGCATGGGCTTGACCTGCTACTAAGTTAATGACAGTTTTAGCACCGTTGAATTTATATTTTATAGAAGGAGTTGTTGCACCTAAGCGCTCTGCTAGACCAGATATAATTTCGTGGCCCGTGTTTGCATCAATAATGGCAAATTTTAAGCTGGAGCTACCACAATTTAGTACTAAAACGTGTTGTGACTTAGGGGAGGTTGTTGGCATAAATTCATTTCCATAAACAAAATTTAGTAAGTGAACGTGAAACATTAATCGTTACACTCAGAGTGATAAATAAGGCTAAAACATTTAATTAAGCTAAACTAAAATGTAGCTGAATCAATGCGAAATATTTTACCCCAGTTATGGAATTTAGTTTAGTGTTTTGCACACTTTAACAGCAAAATTAAGCACTTTTACTGAGAAAGTAAAAGCCCTTAAAATTGTGTTACACTTTAGAGATAATCAATTTAGTATTGTGTTTTAATAGAGTCACTGTGAGGAGTCATGATGCAAAAAAGTGTGATGTCACAAGTACAAACAGGGCGGTTGTATGCAAAACAATGGCCAATGAGAAAAGAACTAGCACCTCTATTCATCGAGTTTAAGGTTATTAAAGCTACTGATCTTGCGATCACAGTTATGCCTATTTTAGCCATGCTTACGTTATTTTTTCAGCTGAATTACCTAGGTCCAGACTTCTTACCGCAAGCTATTGCGAGTGCTTTATTTTTTATCTCGTTACCGTTGCAAGGCTTATTGTGGCTAGGTAAACGCGCGCAAACACCTTTAGAGCCAGCCATGCAAAAGTGGTATCACGAGCTTTATACAAAAATGGTTGCCAACGGTTATCAAGCGCAGTTAAGCGAAAAAAAGCCTCGTTATTTGGAGCTTGCGAGTCTACTTAAAGACATGTTTGATAAAATGGATAAAGCGTTTACGAAAGAGCAATTTTAGACGTCGTTAAACTTACGCCTAAATAACCCCAAATTTGATTATGCAGTTTTTGTAAACTGCGTAATGTAAAATGACAAGGTGACAGTATGCTCGCCTTTCTCCTTGAGTGCTTCCCAATGTTCTGGCCTGAACTTCCATGCAAATGGCGTCATCATTATTAAGTTTTTAATATCAGTAAAGCTAAGCGCGACATGCTCTGTTAAAAGAGCTTGCTCTGATTTTTGAAACCCTTTTGGCGAAGATATTTCAGTATGTTCGTTTACTTTTGAATATATATACGACTTTAACTCTTTTAAATGACAAGGACCTGGGCTTGCAACCACTAACGTTGCACTTTGATTTGCAAGGCGCTCAAGCTCTTGCTCAAACAAAGGTGCAAATACGCTAACAAGTACATCAGCAAATTGGCTTTCAAAAGGCGCTTGGCTAATTGATGCTACACTAAAGTTGCAATTAGGGTAGCGCTTTGCTGCATATTTAACCGCAGATTTTGAAATGTCGACGCCGTACACAACTGCGTTTGTTTTACTTGCTATTGCTTGAGTATAAAACCCTTCACCGCATCCCAAATCAATAATAGTATTTGCACTTATATTACTGATTATATCGCTAAGGTTTTGTTGCAAAAAGCCATAATAGCCACGCTCTAAAAATGCACGCCTAGCTTGTACCATTTCAAGCGAATCGCCTGGTTGTTTTGAGTTTTTTTGTTGCACAGGCAGTAAATTAACATAGCCCTCTTTAGCAACATCAAAGCTATGGTTGTTAGCACAACGAAGTGTTGAATCAGTTTTCAAAAGTGCGTGGTTACACAGTGGGCATTGATATTGTAGACTCATGAGTCTAGGTAGTCCTTATCGTAAAAAGTTTTTACCCAATGCGGGCGATAGGTGATCATAACTGTTATAGCCATACCGTTGAGCATTGCTTCAGGAAACCAAATTATGGCACTTAAATAAACGTAGTTATCTGCGAGTTCTTGCCAATTGTATTGCCCTATAGCTAAGTAAAATAAAGCACCTAGGCTTATTTTTATACAGGCTATAACCCCTGCAGTTATGAACGCACAAACAAATATATAAACAAAAAAATGACGAGGTAAATACTGGTAACTAATTATAAAGCCAAGGTAGCTTAGTAAAATAGGAATAAACGCACCAATAAGCAGTTGAACTGGTAACAGTTCAAGTTCAATTTGACCAAATGCAGTCAGTAGGGCTGTGGCAAGTAGGCTACTTAAAATAGTCAATCGCCAGCCTAAAATTAATGTTGCAGCTGTAACGCCTAATATGTGTAAATCGAGGCCAGTTAAAATTCCTGCTTTTATTCGCCAAAGCACTGCAAACACTAACGCACATGCAAGCACGCCAGTTTGACGGGCTGGCGTATTAAGCAATGTTTTATATGTTTTTTTATCAAAGCTTAGTAGGGCAATAATAATTACAAGGGCCCAAAGTAGCCCTTGTATTGTTATGCTGAGCATAGTAATTACTTAAATGTTGACCATATAGGGGCATGATCTGAGGGTTTTTCAATACCGCGCAGTTCGTAATCAATACCAGTATCTATACAGCGTGCTGCAAGCTCATTAGTTGCAAGTACTACATCTATTCGAAGTCCTCGGTTATCTACAAACCCCTTAGAGCGATAGTCAAACCATGAGTATTGATCGTCTGTTTCTGGGTTTTGTTCTCTAAAGGTGTCTTTAAAGCCCCAATTAAGTAATGTTGCAAGCCATTCACGCTCTACCGGTTGGAAAGAACATTTACCCGTTTTTAACCAACGTTTAGCATTTACTTCACCAATACCAATATCTAAATCGGTAGGTGATATGTTGATATCGCCCATAACAATTATATCTTGATCGGGTGTATGGTTTGTTTCAAGGTGAGTCATCAAGTCAATATAGAACTGGCGTTTATAAGGAAATTTAGTTTCGTGATTGATATTATCGCCTTGCGGGAAATAACCATTCATTACGGTTAAATCACGACCGTTTTCTTGCTCTACAGTAACGCTTATCATGCGTTTTTGCGATTCCTCTGTATCGGTAGCAAATCCTTTTAAGACCGATTTAGGCTCTTTCTTGCATAACATAGCCACACCATAATGTGCCTTTTGACCATGGTAATAAACGTGGTATCCCATTTTTTGCACATCCTCTAGTGGGAACGCCTCATCATGAACCTTAATCTCTTGCAGTCCAATTACGTCTGGTTGATGTTTATCGATAATTGCTTGTAATTGATGAAGACGAGCACGCAGACCATTGATATTGAAAGAAATCACTTTCATTGAATTTACCTTAAAATTGGTTCTATTTAATGCACCAAATTGTATCAGTATTTACGCGTACATAACATGACTGAAATGGAGAAAATCGCTGCATAATTGTTGACCAAATGGTGCTTAAAGTTTAAACATTGTTAATGCTATATTAATTTGTTAAATAAATAAAAAATTCAATTGATATCTAAAAAGTAGGTTATATAATGCGCGAAATCACTCAATAAGCTCGTTCAAATAGGATCTCACATGAAAACACAACTAATTTTAGCTGCAGCACTTTTAGCATCAACTACGGTCTCGGCACAAAGTAATTCGTATTTTAGTAAAGATAATAAAATAGAATCTAAATTGTGTGTATTAAGTGCCAATGAAGGCTTTTCTGCCGCTCGTAAAGAAGCAGCCCAGCATGGTGTGTTTTTATCACGCTTTTCACAAAGTATTTTGTGTAATGGCGAAGATATTCGTGATATTGCTAAAAAAGGAACAACTACTGAAGTGATTAAAACTAAAGTTGAAGTGTTTGCTAAAGACACTCAACAAGAAACACAACTGTGTATGACTGCTTTGAAACAAGGTTTAGCGCCAGTTCGTCAAAAAATCGGTAATTTAAACTCTCTAAAGTGTAATGGTCAAAAAGTAACTGATTTTGTAAAACGTTATCAAAATGCGGCTATTTAATAACACAAAAATTTGAAAAGCATGCCCAGTATATTTATATATACTGGGCTTTTTTTTTGCAAAAATTACAAAGCACTTTGCAAAGTTTTCAGATATAACTTATTGAAATTGTTTGTTAAATGCTCTTTTTATTTGTAACTATTTGATTTTAATTAGTTAATTAACATTGGCATCCGAATTGTATTAGCTAAAGTGACATTTATTTAATTACAAGGACACGTCTTATGAAAAAGTTAACATTAGCAACAACAATTTTAGCATCTTTGAGCCTCGCGGCTTGTTCTTCAAATCAAGGCCTTGAGAAAATAGACAGTGATTTTGCAAGCCTGGACAACGACAGCGATGGCTACACTTCAAAAGTCGAAGCGGATGATGATAGCATCTGGGAGCATTTTTCGAATATTGATACCAATATGGATAATGAAATTAGCCGTAAAGAATTTAACGCCTACATGCAGCTTAATGCAGGTAAAGTGGCGACTGATAGTGACGTAAGTGAATCAGCGTTTAAAGCTGAAATAGCTAAGTTCGATAAAATTGAGAGTAGTTTTTCAAGTTTAGATAATGATAGCAACGGTTATATTTCGATTGCTGAAGGCAACGATGATGATATTTCAAATCATTTTGGTTATATGGATGAAAACCAAGATAAGCGCATCAGTAAAAGCGAGTTTAAGGGTTACATTAAAAAATACGGTAATGCAGTAGCTGAAGATGACGCACTAGAAGCAATTAAACGCAGCTAATATTTGTTGTTTTAAAGAGTAAATTATAAGCCAGTGATAATCACTGGCTTTTTTGTGTTTAAAATCTAGTTATTTAGTAGATATATTTTCCTAGTTTGGTGTTGTTCTGTCATAATAGATGGCTGTGTATTTTTATTTGTTAAGAGTGTGTATGGCGGGTCGGCGAATTAGTGATGAACAACTAGTTGAGATCATTGAAGCAGCTATTTTTGTTGCAGATAAGCCTGTTAGTAAGCGCCACCTTAAAGACGTAGTATTAATAGATTTAGCTATTTCTATGGCGCGAATAAACGACGCAATAGACACTATACAAGAACATTTTCAAACTCGTGGTATTCGTCTAGTCGAAGTTGGCAGTGGTTATCGCTTTCAGGCATGTAGTAGTTTAAGCCCTTGGTTAAATAATTTGTGGCAAGAAC
Source organism: Pseudoalteromonas sp. BSi20495 (assembly GCF_000241185.1). NCBI lineage: Bacteria > Pseudomonadati > Pseudomonadota > Gammaproteobacteria > Alteromonadales > Pseudoalteromonadaceae > Pseudoalteromonas > Pseudoalteromonas sp. BSi20495. Next base: position 90,799 of record NZ_BADY01000017.1, on the reverse strand, counting down.
GTGCGCCTAAGTATTCACGTGCTTTACTGGAAACATTATCGCTTATTGCATACAGGCAGCCCATTACACGTGGCGAAATTGAGCAAGTAAGGGGAGTTACTACGGGTTCGAATATTATAAAAACCTTACTCGAAAGAGAGTGGGTTAAAGTGGTAGGGCATAAAGAGGTTCCGGGTAAACCGGCTTTATATGCAACTACAAAACAATTTTTAGATTATTTTTCGTTAACAGGTTTAGATAATTTACCAGCACTGCCAACAGAGCAGCAAAGTAAAATTAACCAGTTATTAAGTGATCCTTCTGTGAGAGAACCATCCGAATGAGTATACAAGGTGAAAAGTTACAAAAAGTCCTAGCCCGTGCAGGCGTAGGCTCGCGCCGTGAAATGGAAAAATACATTGATGCAAACCGCGTTAGTGTAAACGGTAAAGTGGCAAAGTTAGGCGACCGTGTTGAGGAAACAGACTTAATTCGTGTTGACGGACACACTGTGAAAATTGAAGAAAAAGCAGATAGAATTTGTCGTGTAATTATGTATAACAAACCAGAAGGTGAGCTAAGTACACGTAAAGATCCAGAAGGGCGTCGTACTGTATTTGACCGACTTCCTCGTATTGATGGCGATCGTTGGATTGCAGTAGGCCGCTTAGACGTTAATACATCAGGTTTGATGCTGTTTACTAATGATGGTGAGCTAGCAAACCGTTTAATGCACCCAAGTTATGAAGTAGAACGTGAATACTCTGCACGTGTATTTGGTGAAGTAACCAACGAAACGGTTAAAAACCTACTACGTGGTGTTGAGCTTGAAGATGGCCCAGCCAAATTCACGACTGTAACCCCAATGGGTGGCGAAGGTGTTAACCGATGGTTTAACGTAACGTTAAATGAAGGGCGTAACCGCGAAGTCCGCCGTTTATGGCAATCTCAAGATGCGGAAGTATCTCGTCTTATTCGTATTCGTTACGGTAAATTGGAGCTAGATAAGCGCGTACCGCAAGGTGGTTGGATGGAGTATGATCTAGAAACGGTAAACTATTTACGTAAAACCGTTAAATTAGGTCGGGAGACGCAGACTAAGCTTTCTGTTATGCCAGAAAAGCGCAAAGATAAACGCGCTAAAATCAACCAAATCCGTAAAGCAGTTAAAAAACACAATCAACGTGTTAAGCCGACTAAACGTAAATAGTCAATTAGTTATTTATTTAACACAAAAAAGCCGCTAATTGCGGCTTTTTTAATGTGCTTTTAAATAACACAGGACTTAGGCTGGGTTATTTTTTTACCTGAGCATCTAACGATTCGCCATTCACTTCACTAGAATCGTCACTCATTAGATATAAATAGGTAGGCATTAAATCCTCTGGTGTAGCAAGCGCGTCTCTATCTTCACCTGGATATGCAGCCGCTCGCATTGAAGTGCGCGTAGCACCTGGGTTAATACAGTTTACACGAATGTTTGTTTTACCTACTTCACATGCCCATGTTTGCATCATGCCTTCTACTGCAAATTTCGAAATGGCATAAGGTCCCCAAAATTCACGGCCTTTGCGACCAACACCTGATGATGTGAATACGATTGATGCATTATCAGATTTACGAAGAACCGGAAACAAGGCTTTAGTGATCATCGCTTGTGCAGTCACGTTTACTTTCATTATGTTTTCGAACGTAGATGAGCAAAAATGCTCAAGTGGGCCAAGCGAGCCTAAAATACCGGCATTATTAAGAAGCCCATCTAGGCGGCCAAACTGATATTCAATCGTTGCAGCAAGGTCGCGGTAGTTTTGCTTCGTTGCGCCTTTTAAATCCATAGGCACAATTGCAGGTTTAGGATAACCTGCATTAACAATTTCATCGTAAACACATTCAAGTTTATTAGTTGTTTTACCTAATAAAATAACCGTAGCACCATACTTTGCATATGTAATGGCTGCTACTCTACCAATGCCATCGCCGGCGCCTGTTATTAAAATAACTTTATCTTTGAGTGCGTTTTCAGCTGCTTGATAAGTGTGCATAAAAGTACCAAATTGTATGATTTTTTTAATTTTAACATAGCAAAACGTGAAGTAATCGAATTTATTGCAAAATTAGGTGGCGAAAATAGAAACTTTACGTTAAGTTTAACTGGTCTAATGTCTCATTAATAACCTGATTACATTGTTTTAACTTAATACACTGATTAAACACACTATAAAAATAAAATATGTGCGGAGCCAACAATATGAAAAAAATGCTACTTTCACTCTCGGTTACAGCTGCTTTAGCAGGTTGTGGCGGTGGAGAAACGTTAAAAGATGTTAAAAACGACACAGCCCCAGTTATTCCAACGGCAACAGTAAGTTTTGACCCTGCTAATGGAGTTATATCTGTTCCAAACGATTTGTTAATGAGTGGTACCCAAGACGGTACATTAAACATTCCTGGTGAATTAGATGATGATAACGTGTCTATTCCACGCACAGCTTATGCCAACCCACAATTGGCTCTAGGCGCACTTGACGGTTGGTCTTCGCAGGTTCCTTATAAAATTGATTTAACATTCCCACCGAGTGTGAGTTTAGATGAAGCGTCTGCTGGGGCTCCTGGTACGGTTAGAATTTTTGAAGTAATAATGGGGGCAAGCTTAACGGATGAAGAATGTTCGGTAGTAGCTGCAGGTACTGCTTGTAAATTAGTGGGCGAACTTACCTTTGGTGTTGACTTTGTTACTCAAGCTTCAGGTAATGCTGTTGCAATTGTTCCTCTAAAACCATTTAAAGCTGGTAGTTCATACATTAATGTATTAACAACAGGGCTTAAAGACTCATTGGGTCGCTCTATTGAGCCATCTTCAACTTATGGGTTAGTTAAACAAGAAGCGCCATTAATTACAGCAGCCCAACTTGGTTTGCAGGGCGCAGTTAATAGCTACGAAAATGTAGTTGTTAGTTCTGGAAATATTACGAAAGACGACATTATTTTCTCAGGTGCGATGACTATTCAATCAGCAGGACCTGTGCTGGGGACTATCAAGCAGTTGTTAGCAGTGAGCTTGCAACAGCCAAGTATGGCAACACCTGCTGTGCAAGTACCAGAACAACCAATGGTAAATGTACAACAAGTATTTGCTTCACAAGGTGTTGAAGTATCGCCTGCTTTTTCTGGTGTTCAATATCAAAAGGGTAGCATTATGCTTCCTATGTACCTAGGGACTCCAACAGGCACTGAGATAAGTGATTTAAACGATACATATTGGCAAGGTATGTGTGATAACGCGGTAGCAATACTTGGTTATAAAGCTGTTGCCGGTGATGCTTTTCCTGCAGAACCTATTAGTGAGAATGACGGGTTATGTTTTGCATTGAGTAGTGGACAGCTTCGAGATTTAGGTTTAGACAGCACGCGTCATTTAACTAAATATAATACCATTCCAAAAGTACAAAGCATGGCGAATGTGCCAGTACAACTAACAAAACCTATTTTACCAATTATTAACGGTGTTCGTGCGCAACTACAATTACCGGCTATTGAAATGCCAGAAAATGGCTGGCCTGTTGTAATTATGCAACATGGTATTACTACGCAAAAAGAAAGTATGCTAGCGTTAACTGCCCAACTTTCTATTCAAGGTTTTGCAACTGTAGCAATTGACCACCCAAGACATGGTGAACGCGGTATCGATGTTGATGGTGATGGCAGTGATGACTTTAATGCAACAACAGGTTCGGTACTTAGTTATATGGACTTGAGTTCATTACTTGTTGCGCGAGATAGCCTACGTCAATCAGCGGCTGATTTATTAGGCTTACGCTTGGGTTTAAACTTCATTAACGATACGACTATCAATAGCAAAGATGTTACCTACATCGGGCATTCGTTAGGGTCTATTGTAGCCCCGGCATTTATTGCTCAAGCTAATAGCCCAATGGCACCTACTGTTGACCCACTGTTTAATGTAAATACAGTAGCACTTGCAAGTGGCGGCGGTGGCATAGCAAGCTTCTTACTTGAATCTGCTGCGTTTGGTCCATTTATTCAAGGTTCAGTACTTTCACAAGCTGGTACAACCGAAGCTGATGAACTTAATGTCTACCTACAAGGCGCTGCGCTTTCTAACTGTGGCTCATTAGTACCAGACATGGAAGCTTACTTGACATGTGGTTACAATGAATATGTTGCATCACTTACTACAGCGGGTGAAACGACTAAACTTACTAACATTCAAGGTGTATTTACACAGTTTGCATTTGCGGCACAAACAGCACTTGATAGTGGTGATCCAACTAACTACGCTGCCACGGTGAAAGCATTAGGTACTCCTGTTTATACTAATGTTGTTGTGGGTGATGGTGTTGATAACAAGCCTGACCAAGTGATACCACCAATGGCAGCTAACAATCCTATTTCTGGCACAATTCCATTAGCTAACTTGATGGGGCTTGAAACAGTAAGCTCTTCGCAAGCCTTGAGTGAAGCACCGGCAAGCTATTTAGTTAAATTCACTAAAGGGCATCATGGTTCTATATTAACACCAGCTCAAGATGCAGCACAGGCTTCAACTGTTGAAGGCAGTGCTGCCGCTAATGCAGAAATGCAGTTGCAAGTAGCTGTTTATTTAGCTTCTCGTGGACGGATGTTATTAGTTTCCAACCCTGAGGTTGTGACTGATTAATAACCAGTAAAATAATTAACCTTTAAAAGCCACTGAAAGTGGCTTTTTTTTGTTTTAAAGCATGCTAAATTAGCTGAAATTTATAAACGGAGAAACCAGTTGGAATTTTTATACGAATACGGTTTGTTTTTTGCTAAAACAGTTACTTTTGTTATCGCTATCGCAGTTATTTTAATGTTAATAGTTGGCGCTGCAGTTAAGCCAAAAGCTAAAAAAGGTGAAATACAAATAGATGATATATCAGAACAATTAGTAGAACTTAAAGAAAGTTTTTTACAAAATACGCTGGGTAAAAAAGAGCTTAAAGCGCATCAAAAACAACTTAAATCAAAGAGTAAGAAAGCAGATAAAGATGAGCCTAAACCTCGTTTATATGTAATTGACTTTGTGGGTAGTATGGACGCTCACGAAGTAGAAAGCTTACGAGAAGAAATAACGGCTATTATCTCTATTGCCGATCCAAGTAAAGACAAAGTACTTATTCGTTTAGAAAGTGGTGGCGGTGTTGTACATGGCTACGGACTTGCTGCATCTCAGTTACAGCGTATTAAAAGTGCGGGTATTCCTCTGAGTGTTGCAATTGATAAAGTAGCAGCAAGTGGCGGTTACATGATGGCGTGTGTCGCGGACGAGATACTTGCAGCGCCTTTTGCAATAGTTGGATCTATTGGTGTGATTGCTCAAATTCCTAATTTTAATAAAATATTAAAGAAAAATGATGTTGAATTTGAGCAAATAACAGCAGGTGAATTTAAACGCACACTAACTTTATTTGGTGAAAACACAGATAAGGCCCGTGAAAAATTTCGTGAAGAAATTGAACAAACACATGGTTTATTTAAAACGTTTGTAAGCACTCAACGTCCAAGTTTAGATATAAATCTAGTTGCGACAGGTGAGCATTGGTTTGCAACTCAAGCTATTGAAAAAGGTTTGGTAGATGTTATAAAAACAAGTGATGATGCTTTATTAGAGCAGCAACATGAACGCCAAATCTATAAAATTAAATATAAAGTCAAAAAAGGACTGAGCGATAAGCTCGCGCTTGGCTTGAGTAGTGGCGTAAATAAAGTCGGGATAAACTTACTTTCTAAATTTAAGTCCCTAAATCCTTAGATTAGAATTTTTAACCTGAGAACAAGCTAATTATTTTTACTCGAAAAAAAACCTTAGATGCAAAACATCAAGGTTTTTTATAACTCAATAGTCATAGATTATGAATCAATAGACTTATGATAATCTTCTAAATCTTTAGCTGCGTTAGGGTCATTGAATACGCTTTCATCAAGTTCACCTTCAGACTTGGCAACAACACAGGTAACCATACAGTCACCAGTAACATTTACCGCAGTACGGGTCATATCTAGCAATCTATCTACGCCAATTATAATAGCAATCCCTTCTACAGGTAAGCCAACTTGGTTAAGTACCATTGCCAACATTATTAAGCCAACACCAGGAACACCGGCTGTGCCTACAGATGCGAGCGTAGCTGTTAATATGACCATTAAATAGTCAGAAATCGTTAAATCAACACTAAACACTTGTGCAATAAATACGGTTGCGACGCCTTGCATAATCGCTGTACCATCCATATTAATGGTTGCACCTAGGGGGATAGTAAATGAGGCAACTGAGTTGCTTGCACCTAACTTTTTAGTCGCAGTTTCAAGTGTAATAGGCATGGTTGCGCTAGAGCTTGATGTACTAAATGCAAATAAACAGGTGTGCTTCATTTTAGCTAAGAAAATACGCGGGTTTAAGCCCGTTAGTATTTTTAATAGTAATGTGTAATTTACAAGCGCATGTAATAGCAGGGCCAAAACAACAACGCCAAAATATTTAGCTAGGCTCACAATTAAATTGAGCTCTATTGTAGTGAACAGCTTTGCCATTAAAAAGAACACGCCATATGGTGCGATGTTCATTAATAAAGTAACTAATTTTAAAATAACTGTGTTTAAGTCTTCAAATACATCAGCAACGCGTTTGCCTGCTTTACCACTTAGTGCCATAGCAATACCAAATAGTAATGCAAATACAATGACTTGTAGCATGTTGCCTTTAGCCATTGCTTCAAATGGATTTGTTGGAAACATGTCTATAATAACTCTAGCTAGAGTAGGTGCTTCTTTTGCATCGTAACTCGCTTGAGAAGGTAAGCCAATTCCTTCCCCAGGATTAAATAATAAGGCTAGGGAGATTGCTACTGTAATAGCTATAGCTGTAGTTAGTAAATATAAACTAATAGATTTGCCACCTAAGCGTCCCAGTTTTTTTGGATCGCTAAGGCTGCAGGTTCCACAGACAAGTGAAACAAAAACGAGCGGAACAACTAACATTTTTAAGCTAGCGATGAATATTTGCCCACCCACATGAAAAAGGCCATCGACAAAAAATGCTTTAATTGGCAAAGAGAATAACCCAAGTGGTATTAGATAATCGTCTTCACCAGCTAAAATAGCCTGAAATATAAAGCCTACTACAACCCCTAACCCCATACCTATCATGATGCGAGTGGTTAAACTCATTGAACGGATTTTTGACATATACCCTAATCTACTTTTAATAAATTTTGTCATAGACTACCAGTCTATAAATATTTATACAGAAAAAGTTAGTATTTATTGAAAATTATTTTATACAAAAAAGTAATAAAAAACTGTGATTTTAAACTAGGTTATAGGTTAATATTAGGTAAATAACGTTTAGTTAATAATAACAACACTAGGGAGAGGTCAATGCCTTTAACGCGATTGCTCAGTATTATGTTACTTAGCTTTTTACTCATGGCTTGTGGCGGAGGTGGAACGCTTGAAAAAGATGGCACAGTGGGTGGTGATACTGATACCGACACAACTGTCTATACAGTAACCCTTCAAGGGTATTCTCAAACTAGTGACTCTGAATCAAATGCAGTAACTGCTGACGCGCCAATAGATTTACGTGTAACACTTAAACAAAATGATACCCCAGTTGCAGGTAGACGCATAACGTTCAGTTTAGCTGATGGTGTGGGTGAACTTAATCCAGAGTCTGCATTAACCCAAAGTGACGGTATTGCCACTGTTGAGCTTTCTGCGGGAACAATTACAGGCGCGGGAGAAGTTACTGCGACGTATACTATTGATGGCGCAACGTATACAGACGTTTTTGATTTTCAGACTCAAACTGAAGTTATACCTAAAGTAGAGTTGGCCGTTAATTTACAAACATTAAATGGAGGAGAGGCCAGAAATGTAAATTTTTTAACGCCTGCAATTGCACAAGCAATACTTCTGTTAGATGGTGAACCAGCTGCTTTTCAGCTCATACAATTTAATCTATCAGGCTTTGGAACAATAAATCCGTCTAATGGAACAGCAATGACCAATAATGAAGGCATTGCTAAAATAGATATACTTGCTGGCACTGAAGCTGGTGCAGGAACTGTTTCAGCTACTTATATTACTGAAGATGGCAGTAGTATAAACTCTAATGCTTATACTTACACTACAGCAGGCGACGCTCCTGTGCTGGGATTGTCGGAAGATTTTACGATTGATTTAAGCTTACTTTCGGCGACAACGCTGGCACAAACGAGCCAGATTAGTGCAAGTGAAAGTGGTTTAATTAAGGCGCTTGTTCTAGATTCTGATAGTCAACCGGCGGTTGGAGAAGTTGTTACCTTTAACTCATCGCTTGGTAGTTTATTGCCCAGTTCAGGGACTGCACTGACTGACTCAAAGGGCATAGCTACGCTCAATTTGACATCAGGAACAATTGAAGGGGCTGGTATTGTTACCGCACAGTTTGAAGCGGTTGAATCTACATTGGGCTTTTATACCAGTGGGGATGCGATTGATCCAAATCAAAGCAGTGCCGATATAGCATTTACAATATTCCAAAACTGCCCACCTGACTTCAAAACGACGAAGGATGTGAGTTTATGTGAAGAGACTGCCGGTATTTCTGGTGATTCAATCGGCATCCTTTATATTAAAGTTAATAAAAAAGATTCAACCATACCACTAACTCAAACTCTCGTTACGGCAACAACAACGATTGGCTCTATTTCACCTACAACCGGCACCGCAATTACCGATGTAAATGGTATTGCAATACTTGATATTATCCCCGGCAGAGATGTAGGGGCTGGAGAAATAACTGTTTCAGTATTGGGGAGCAGCATTACCAAAGCATTTCAGATAGCTGCTGTAGATATTGATATTACTATAACAAGCTCTTTAGCTGATGATGAATTTCTAGCCGCAGGTGCTACAGCACTAATTTCTATTGAAATTACTAAAGATGGTGAAGCCTATACAACCCCATTAAATGTAGAATTTTCATCAGGCTGTGTTGCAAGTGGTTTAGCTGTGATGGATGAAGCTGTTACCAGCATTGGTGGTTTCGCTCGTTCAACTTACCGACCTTTAACGTGTGTTGGCGGCGATATTATTACTGCAACAGTTGTTACTGGTGGTGATACTGTATCAGGTACGGCAACGATTAATGTATCTCCAGCTGATATTGGCTTCATCCAATTTATTGAAGTAACACAACCTGTCATTTCATTAAAAGGTACAGGTGGAGCTAACAGAAGTGAAATTTCAGAAGTTAGATTTAAACTAATTGATTCTAACGGTAATGCACTAGCTTCTAGAACTGTCGACTTTACATTATCCACTTCAGTAGGTGGAATTACGCTTAGTACCGCTTCGGCTATCACCAATAGTGCTGGTGAGATACAGACTACAGTTCAGTCTGGTGCAGTTGCGACGCCTGTGCGTGTTATTGCTTCAAGTAAAGATGATGTTGGTGGCGAAACTGTGGTTGTAACAGCGCCTTCGGATATTTTAGTTATAAGCACAGGGATTGCTGATCAAAATAGCTTTTCACTATCTCGCTCAGAGTTTAATACGCATGGTTTAAATGTTGATGGGACTTTAGTATCTGTTAATGCGCGCTTAGCCGATCATTTTAATAACCCGGTACCAGATGGCACTGCTGTAAGTTTTATTACTGAAGGTGGTGTTATCGAACCAAGCTGTACGACTACGAATGGCGTTTGTAGTGTTACGTGGACAAGTAGTAATCCACGCCCGTTTACCGATTCAATGTACGCAAATACAATTGCTCAAAAATGTGATGGTGGATTACCGTGTCCATTAGGTATTTTAAATAATGATCTAACATTAGATTTACCATTAGGGGGGCGTGCAACCGTTCATGCATATGCTATTGGTGAAGAGACTTTTTCAGACTTAAATGGTAATGGTTACTTTGATAGCGAAGACTTCTTTGATGATTTATTTGATATTCCAGAAGCTTTTATTGATAACAATGAAGATGGCACTTTTGGCGGTAAAGACTGTAACGATGGAACGGATCCTTGTTCACGTGATAACTCAACAGGCGATGAGTTTGAAGAGTTTGTAGATTTTGATGGTAATGGTTCTTGGACTACAGAGAACGGTTTATATAATGGTTTACTATGCCGTCAAGAAGACGAAACTGCTGGTATATGCAGCCGCCAAATGGTTAACGTATTTCAAAACCAAGAAATTGTAATGTCTGGTGATGCTGCTTTCTTTAGGCTAATAACTTATGCCAATGATTGTGCTGCTATTACAGGCGTAACAGCGACTGAGGTGCGTGTAAATAGTGACCCTACAGGGCCTTTAGTGCGTAGTTCAACAGGCCAGCTAATGTGTGGAGTTGATTCAATAGACTTAACAGAAGCGACAGGAACTAATAGTGTTGGATTAACCGTGTTCATAGCTGATGCCTATAATAACCCTTTACCCGTTGGGAGTGAGGTAAGTATCGCCTCTGAAAATGGTATTCTAACGGGCACTAACAGTTATATCTTTCCTAATACAACAAGTTTTGTGCCTGTAGGTATTTCCTTTGGTATAACAAGAGAGCCAGCCGATGGAAGAAATGATATAACTGATGGTTTTTTAACAATTAGTGTTGAAGCTACATCGGGTCTTATTTCGTCAACTTCAATTGCAGTTACTGACGACGCTAAGCTATAATTTTATGATGTTTTAAAAAAATGCCAACCTTTAGGTTGGCATTTTTGTTTGTGTTCTATATATTCCACAACAATTATTCTAAAAACACCTGTTTGTTTAAATTAGCAACAGAAATTGTTCGTTTATTCAGTAAATACTGAAAAGTTTGTATTAAAAGCTTGTAACAACTAGTGTTTGTAGATATACCTATAAATATTCGCGCCGCTTAGAGCGGTAAACACATTTTTAATATTTGGTTAGAAATAGGCAACTATGGGCAAATCGCTAGTAATTGTAGAGTCACCTGCTAAGGCTAAAACAATTAATAAATATTTAGGTAATGATTTCATCGTAAAGTCTAGTATTGGACATGTACGAGATTTACCTACTTCGGGTTCGAGCAAAGCTAAAGTGCCGGCAACTAAAACGCCAGCAGAAGTTCGTAAATTGCCACCTGAAGAAAAAGCAGCGTATAAAAAACAACGAGATTATACCAACTTAGTCGCACGTATGGGAATTGACCCTGAACAAGGCTGGGAACCGCATTACGAAATATTGCCGGGTAAAGAAAAAGTTGTCCAAGAATTACAAAAACTGGCAGAAAATGCAGATCAAATATATCTCGCAACGGATTTGGATAGAGAAGGGGAAGCGATTGCTTGGCACCTCCAAGAAATCATTGGTGGAGAGCCTGAAAAGTATAAACGCGTAGTTTTTAACGAAATTACTAAAAATGCGATTCAACAAGCGTTCGAAACGCCGGGTGAGTTAAATACCGATATGGTTTTTGCTCAGCAAACGCGACGCTTCTTAGATCGCGTTGTAGGCTTTATGGTGTCGCCATTACTGTGGGCAAAAGTCGCTCGCGGACTTTCTGCAGGTCGAGTTCAGTCAGTTGCAGTGCGTTTATTGGTTGAACGTGAACGTGAAATTAAGGCATTTATACCAGAAGAGTTTTGGGATATTCATGCTGATGTTAAAAACACAGAGTCAGAGTTACGTTTAGAAGTAACCAAACAAGACGACAAGCCATTTAAGCCAGTAAATGAAGCTCAGGCTAGCGCAGCAGTTAAAAGCCTTGAGAATGCCGAATATAAAGTTGTTAATGTTGAAGAAAAACCAAGTAAGAGTCGTCCAAGTGCGCCTTTAATTACTTCAACAATGCAACAAGCGGCAAGTACACGTTTAGGTTATGGCGTTAAAAAGACCATGATGCTTGCTCAGCGTTTGTATGAAGGTGGTTACATTACGTATATGCGTACCGATTCAACTAATCTGTCAAAAGATGCAGTTGCTATGTGTCGTGAATATGTAACTGAGCAATTTGGTGAAAAATATTTACCAAAAGACCCAATTAACTACAGTTCTAAAGGCAATGCACAAGAAGCGCATGAGGCTATTCGTCCATCAAGTGTAACAGTACTTTCTGGTCACATTGAAGGCGTTGACGCTGATGCTAAAAAATTATACGAGCTTATTTGGCGTCAATTTGTTGCATGCCAAATGGTGCCTGCAGAATATGATCTAACTACTTTGACTGTTGCAGCAAACGATTTTCAGCTCAAAGCAAAGGGTCGCGTATTACGCTTTGATGGTTGGACTAAAGTACAACCTGCAATTCGCAAAAAGAATGAAGAAGATCAATCATTACCACCGGTTACGTTAGGTGAAACACTGACTCTTGTTGAGCTTGATCCTAAGCAACATTTTACCAAGCCGCCTGCGCGTTTTAGTGAAGCGAGTTTGGTTAAAGAGCTTGAAAAACGAGGCATCGGTCGTCCTTCTACGTACGCATCTATTATTTCAACGATTCAAGACCGTGGTTATGTACGTGTTGAAAATCGCCGTTTCTTCGCTGAAAAAATGGGTGAAATTGTTACCGATCGTTTAGTTGAAAACTTTACAGATTTAATGAATTTTGACTTTACCGCTAAAATGGAAGGTCGGCTAGATGATATCGCGGAAGGCGAGCGCGTTTGGACTGAAGTACTTGATAAATTCTATGCTGATTTTTCAACGCAACTAACTGTCGCCAAAGATGAGCCAGAACAAGGTGGTATGCGTCTTAACGAGATGGTTGAAACAGATATTGAATGCCCTACGTGTAGCAGAAAAATGGGTATACGCACGGCCTCAACCGGTGTTTTCTTAGGGTGTACTGGTTATAGCCTTCCACCAAAAGAGCGTTGTACTACAACGATGAACTTGGTATCGGGTGATGAAGCTGTAGCTGCAGATGTTGAAGATGTAGAAACTGAAAAGTTAATGCAAATGAAGCGTTGTCCAATTTGTGAAACAGCAATGGACTCATACCTAATTGACGAAACTCGTAAATTGCACGTGTGTGGTAATAACCCCGCATGTAAAGGCCATGTAGTTGAGGAAGGTACCTTTAAAATTAAAGGCTATGATGGACCAATTATCGAATGTGATAAATGTGGTTCGGACATGGAGCTTAAATCGGGTCGCTTTGGTAAGTACTTTGGCTGTAATAACGAAGAATGTAAAAATACTCGTAAGCTACTTAAAAATGGCGAAGCAGCGCCGCCAAAAGAAGATCCTGTTCACATTACTGAATTAGAATGTGAAAAATCAGATGCGTATTTTGTTTTACGTGATGGCGCTGCGGGTATATTTTTAGCCGCAAATACTTTTCCTAAGTCACGTGAAACACGTGCACCTAAGGTAGAAGAGTTAAAACGCTTTAGAGACCGCATTTCGCCTAAGTTTTATTATTTAGCAGATGCACCAGCTAAAGATCCTGATGGTAATCTTGCTGTTGTACGCTATAGCCGTAAAAATAAATCTCAGTATGTTATGACTGAAGTTGACGGTAAAGCTACCGGCTGGACTGCTCATTATGAAGCGGGTAAATGGACCGAAGAAGCGAAGAAAAAAGCAGCACCTAAAAAGAAACCAGCGGCTAAAAAAGCCCCTGCTAAAGCAAAGGCTAAGCCAAAAGCAAAAAAAGAGGCTGAATAAGTAAATAATCGCTTATTCATCGCTTTTAAAAGCTAAAAAAACCGGAACGCACAGCTTGTGTCGATTCCGGTTTTTTTTATCTATTTATATGTACTTCGCAATGGCTTTGTTAGCCGCACATATAATACCAACCTGCATAAATATTTGAACAATTTATCGAATTAAATCACTCTACAACGTTGTTAAAAATTTTTATTTAGAACAACTAGATACAAAATTTTTGCTTAGTTCTAGCGCGATTTTCTTATCGTTAAATAGACCACATATACAAGCAGATTGGTATGAATATTATTAAATTTTTACAGAAGATATTTTCTTGTATCCTTCTGATTCAAGTTCATCATTTACACACTTTAATACGTATGCATTTAGATCTTCATTACTTACGTCGTCATCTTTAGCCCAGTTAACACACATTTCTGTGTATTCTTTTATTGTTTCGGCTGAGGCGTTTGTCGCATCGTCTGCTACTGCGTAAGTTGCAGATACTGCAAATAAAGGTGCTACGATTAATGCTAGCAATGCTTTGTTCATTCGTTTATTCCTAAAAAAATGGTGTGACGACTGAATTACGCTATTTAAGTTGAAGCGTAAAACAATAGTGCCCAGTACAGAACAATTCTGTTGGTATGCTGATTTTTAAACGAAATTGAGATAAAAGATAACGAAATATTTTTATCGTGAAGATGAGTAATTCATCTATCGGTATTTTCACATCATTGTATTGTTGTGAGTTATAAGCTAAGGTCGCTTTTTTAAATTAAAAGACCAAAAAATGTCATCACATACACCTCAAAAAAAGCCACGCCAAGCGAATAAATTAGAGCATGCGTTAGAATCTTTTATCTTTAAAGGACGTTGGCTTCTGGCCCCATTTTTTGTTGGTTTACTCTTTGCAGTTGTATTGTTACTAATAAAATTTTTTAAACAGCTTTATTTAATGGGTATTGCGACGTTTTCAGCAACTAATCAAGAATTACTTGTTGGCATTTTAACCTTAGTCGATACCGCACTATTAGCAGGGCTATTACTAATCATCACATTTAGCGGTTACGAAAACTTTGTTTCAAAGCTTGATATTGATAATCATGAAGACAGACCATCTTGGATGGGGAAAGTCGGTTTTTCAGGGCTAAAAATGAAACTAATAAGCGCAATCGTGGCTATTTCAGCTGTTGAATTATTAAAAGTATTTATTAACTCAGGTGCATACCCAAACGATGAATTACTGTGGAAGGTGATTATTCATGTTACGTTTGTTATGTCTGGTGTTCTATTTGCGCTAACTGATTACTTAAACAGTAAAACCCAAAGTCATTAGAAAAATTAAATGTACAAAAAAGCCCAAGTAATTTACTTGGGCTTTTTATGTTTAGAGCTTAGCTGTAACATTAAGTGTAACTATTGATGTCATTAACACTCTGCATAAAAGCAAGCGTAAGGCTCAAGCGTTAGTGTATCTTGGCTTAATTTTGCGCTGTGATGGCTAAGCTCAGTGTATTCTTTAACGATTGATGTTGGCATATCAATACTTGCTTGTTGAAAGCTTAGATTAAACATGCAAAGCATTCTTTGCGTTCCAAGGGTTCTATAAAAAGCAAGCACAGGCTCAGGCGTTTCAATAAACTCAATATCACCCTCAAGCAAAACTGTTTGCTTTTTTCGCCAGGTCATAAATTCACGGTAGGCATTTAAAATTGAGTTGTTATCATTTGTTTGCATCGCAACTGATTGTTTTTTGTGTGCATCATCTACTGGGAGCCAAGGCTTGGCTTCACTAAACCCAGCGTGCTGCGATCCAGTTTGCTCCCAAGGCATTGGCGTTCTACAGCCATCACGCCCTTTAAAGTTAGGCCAAAACGTTATGCCATACGGGTCTTGCAAGTCTTCAAAGGCAACACTTGCTTCACCTAACCCTAACTCTTCACCTTGGTACATACACACGCTGCCACGAAGAGAGGCAAGTAGGGCGGTTAACATTTTACATTGCTGAGAGTTGATTTTGCCGTTTTCGCTCCAGCGGCTTGCTACGCGCTCTACGTCATGATTGCTAAATGCCCAGCATGGCCAGCCCTCAAGCATATGTTGTTCTAGGGTTTGAACCGTAGTTCTAATATATTCACTTGAATAATCATTTGTTAAAAGCTCAAAGCTATAACCCATATGCAGTTTGTCGCCGCCTTGAGTATATTCTGCCATAGTTGCTAACGAATCTTCTGACGATATTTCCCCAAGTGATACAGTACCTGGGTATTTATTAAGTAATGCACGAATATCTTGCATAAACTCAATGTTTTCTGGCTGAGTATTGTTGTAATAATGGTACTGAAACGCATACGGATTATCTTCACTAAAACCACGGCCTTGACGCTTATCTTTTGGTTTAGCTGGATTATCGCGTAGTCGTGCATCGTGATAACAAAAATTAATAGCATCGAGTCTAAAACCATCAACGCCTTTTTTAAGCCAAAACTCTACATTATCAAGCACTGCTTTTCTTACATCTGGATTATGAAAGTTAAGATCCGGTTGTTCGGTTAAAAAATTATGCAAGTAGTATTGCCCGCGACGAGGTTCCCACTGCCAAGCCCCACCACCAAAAATAGAAAGCCAGTTATTTGGCGCTGTACCATCTTCTTTTGCATCGGCCCAAACATACCAGTCGGCTTTATCGTTTATTAAATTATCGCGGCTATCTAAAAACCACTGATGTTGATCAGAGGTGTGACTTAATACCTGATCAATAATTATTTTAATATCACGATCATGGGCTTGGCTTATTAGCTCATCAAAATCGTTTAAATCACCAAAAAGCGGGTCAATGTCGCGGTAGTCACTAATATCGTAGCCAAAGTCTTTCATTGGCGATTTGAAAAAAGGTGAAATCCAAATAGCATCAACGCCTAAGCTTTTAATGTAATCAATACGATTAATAATTCCTTTTAAATCACCAATACCATCGTTGTTGCTATCTTGAAAGCTACGCGGATAAACCTGATAAATAACCGCACCTTTATACCACTGCTTTTGGGTCATGCTTTTCTCCGTCATTCCACACAGTATTTAGACTATTCTTATTTGTGATTAAGATTAATCACGTTATTTGAAAAAGCATACGTGAAGCCTTGAACACTGTAAAAAGCCTGCATACGTATGCACTAAAATTAATAGAATTAAATTATCAAAAATAAGTACTTAGGCATCATTAAAAATGTTCGATTTGTGTGTTTTTTTGTTTACCAATTATATAATTTAGCTATTTTCTTACTCGAACTAAACCTAATAGCTTGTCCTATAAGGGAAATATATTTTATGTTTCACCTTTAATGGTCTGACCAATTCAACACTTGGTTGATGCTTGATAGTTCTTATTTTTCATAGCGGTACTAATTAGTTTCACTTTGTTTACATCAAGGTCAGTGAGCTATTAACTGTTAATAGAGTAAATTTAACGAGCAATGTTTTCCAATTGATTTTATTTGTTTTTATATATAATTAAATCAATTGGTTAGTCTTTATTTTTTCAAGTTTATGTTAATGTTAAATCCTTCTGTAACGGTTGAATACGTATGCATAAAGTTGTTAATAAAATAAAGCTGGCGTTAATATTCATCCTGACAACAAAATTAGCTCGCCTGTTTGACTATCACTCAAACAATGAATGCGGGTATCACAATATGGGTAACGGGAAACATTATGTCTATGTTCAAACCAAGTATATTAACTTTGGCATTAACAGCTGCAGGCTTATCAAGCTTTGCAACACTAGCTGCTCAAGAAAATACAATAAAAAAAGATGACGTAGAGGTTATCGAGGTTAAAGGCTTTCGTGGCAGCTTAATTGAATCTATAAACACTAAACGCTTTTCTACACAGGTTGTAGAATCTATTTCTGCAGAAGATATAGGTAAGCTACCTGATTCGTCTATTGCTGAGTCTATTGCACGTTTACCAGGTTTAACTGCACAACGTTTAGATGGCCGAGCAAGTCGTGTGAGTGTTCGTGGTTTCAGTGAAGATGAAAGTGCGACCACTTTTAATGGCCGTGAGCAAGTGTCTATTGGTGACAACCGAGGCGTAGAGTTTGATCTTTACCCATCTGAAATAATGAGCGGTGTTACTGTTTATAAAACACCTAATGCCAGTATTGAAGCCGAAGGTATTGCTGGTGTCATTGACATGCAAACGGTTAAGCCTTTAAGTAAAGGTGAACGTGTTGTTATGTTTAATGGTCAGCTTGAAAAAACAAGCTTTGACAAGTTAAACCCAGATGGCGATAACCAAGGTTTCCGCGGTACTTTTTCGTATATTGACCAATTTGCAGATGACACTATTGGTGTGGCATTCGCGTATAACAAAATGAGTTCTCCAAACCAAGAAAAGCGTTGGAATTCGTGGGGTTATCCAGAATTCACAAATAATGGTAAAGATTATTCAATTTTAGGTGGTGCAAAACCTTATGTCCGTTCATCTACATTAGATCGTGACTCAGCAATGCTGGTTATAGAAGCATCTCCGAATGATCGCTTGAATATGACATTCGATGCATTATATGTTGATTTTTCTGACGAAAGAATTTTACGCGGTATTGAAATTCCATTTGCATGGGGTCAAGGTAGTATAGATCCAAACAGTGTTATTGTAGACGAAGAATCTGGTTTTATTACTAGCGCTAAGCTGCAACAAGGCCAGCGCGTTGTTATTCGAAATGATTATGAAGAACGTAATGCTGAACTAAAGCAATTCGGTTTTAATACAAAATACGATATTAATGATGCATGGTCTGTAGAGTTTGATGCAAGTGTATCTGAAGTAGAACGTCAGCTTTGGAGTATAGAAAGCTACTCAGGAACTGGTCGCGGAGACAGTAATGGTGTTGCTGATAACTTAGGTTATACCTTTAATGGTGGCAACACGGGCGCGCAATTTACCCATGAACTTGATTACAGTGACTATAACTTAATTCAACTAGGTGGACCTTTATCTTGGGGCGCAAGCTCTGCTTTAAATGATAAATACGGCCTAAATGATACGCCTTACCAAAATACAGCGCAAGATGGCTTCATCAACGCACCAGAAATTAATGATGAGCTTCAAACATTAAAGTTAGCTGCTAGCAAAGTGCTTGAAAATGACTACATAAGCGCTATTAAATTTGGTATTTCGTACCGTGACCGTGAAAAAACTAAAAAGTCAGAAGGTTATTTTATGACTTTAAAAGATTTTTCACTTGATAACCCTGGAATGGTCTCAGTACCTGAAAAATACCGTTTGGGCACTGCAAGTTTAGACTTTATTGGTATGGGTAATATGATTGCTTATGACACTAATGGTCTGGTTAATGACGGTTACTACAATCTCCTACAAGAGAGCTTAACAGATCAAAAACATAAAACGCAGTCTTGGACAGTACAAGAACAAGTTACAGCTTTATTTTTGCAAGCAGATATTAATACTGAACTAGGTTCAATTCCTGTTTCAGGTAACGTTGGTGTGCGTTATGTTAAAACGGAACAATCATCACAAGGTTCTGCTGCGACGACCGAAAACGGTTTAGTTGTTGTATCTCCAACAGACATTAGCCATGATTACTCGCATGTATTACCTAGCTTAAACTTATCATTTGCAATAGATGAAGAACAAACGGTTCGTTTTGGTGCAGCTAAAACTATTTCACGTGCTCGTTTAGATGAAATGAACGCTTCTGTAAATGCAACATATAGCCCAACTCAAGACTCTAACGGTAATAACTGGAGTGTATCTGGTGGTAATCCGCAGCTTGAGCCTAAAGAAGCCACTGGTTTTGATTTAAGCTATGAAAACTATTTTCATGAAGAAGGTTATTTTGCAGCAGCGTATTTCTATAAAGATATTTCTACTTGGATTTTTGACGGTAACTACGCAATAGATATGACTGGTGTCGCTAATCCATCAACAGGTGAAATACCAGCAAATAGCCAAGGTTCTGGCTCAGGCAAAGTAAATGGTGGCGGAGGTGACCTTTGGGGTTACGAGCTATCTCTTTCTTTACCATTGAGTATATTTAGTTCATCACTGGAAGGCTTTGGCTTAATTGCCAGCCATACTGGTGTAGAGCAAGATATTGAAGATCAAAATGGGAATGAATATGAACTGCCAGGTTTATCAGAGAAGATCGATAGCTTAACTTTTTATTACGAAAGAAATGGCTTTCAAGCGCGTACAAGTATGCGTAAACGCTCTGACTTTAAAGGTAATGTTAACGGCTTAGGACTTGCGGCTACGCAAGTAGATATTAAAGGCGAAACAATTTGGGATATTCAAACTGGATATGATTTTGCTGAATCGGGCTTACAAGGTCTGGAAGGGTTATCTGTTACATTCCAAATTCAAAACTTAACCGAAGAGCCATTTACTTCGCTTTCGGGTGATAACAATTTACAAGTACGTGACTACCAAGATTACGGTCGCACTTACTTGTTAGGCTTTAGCTACAAGCTATAATAAAAATTGTGTGTAGAAGCCCTTGTGATTTATTTTACAAGGGCTTTTTTATAGCTACTTTACCTAACTTTTTAATCATACTTTGATTTAATAAAACGTGGATAATAAGATGAAATCAATAAAACACGTCGTGATCGCAGGCGGTGGTACCGCAGGTTGGATAACTGCAGCACTGCTTAATAAAGTGTTAGGTAAAGTAATTAATATCACATTGATAGAGTCATCATCTATTGGCACCGTGGGAGTTGGAGAAGCAACCATACCACCTATTATCCAACTTAATAACGCATTAGGCATTAACGAAAAAGAGTTTATAAACGAAACCAACGCAACAATTAAACTCGGTATTGAATTCGAAAACTGGAAAAAACCAACGCACAGTTATATGCATGCGTTTGGCCCGATTGGAAAAGACTTCCCGTTTTGCGACTTTTATAACTTTTGGTTAAAAGGTCGAATCACGGGTTGCGAAGACGATTTATGGGATTTTTCGTTAAATTACCAAGCCGCTAAACAGCATAAATTTGCTCCCTTAAACACAATACCCAATACCGAATTACCTGGGCTAAGTTACGCTTATCATTTTGACGCCACACTTTACGCTGAATATTTAAAAAAGCTGGCAATATCGCGTGGTGTAAAACACATTGATGCCAAAATTAGTGAGGTTACACAATGTTTAGCAACGGGTAATGTAGAAACACTCATACTCGATGATAATAAGCAAATCAACGGTGATTTATTTATAGATTGCACAGGGTTGCGTGCGTTGCTTATTGAGAAAACACTCAATACCGGATTTGTAGATTGGTCTCATTATTTACCATGCGATAGTGCCATTGCAGTACAAACAAAATCAAACGATGAATTAAAACCTTATACGCAATCAATTGCGCACAGTGCCGGTTGGCAGTGGCAAATTCCGTTACAAAGCCGAATAGGCAATGGCTTGGTTTATTGTAGTCGTTATTTATCGGATGAAGACGCAAAGGCGTTGTTGCTTAATAACTTACCCGCAGATCCAATAACAGAACCTCGATTTATCAAATTCAAAACAGGTAGACGTGTAAAACAATGGCATAAAAATGTAGTCGCGGTTGGTTTATCAAGTGGCTTTTTAGAGCCATTGGAATCTACAAGCATTCACCTAATTCAAAGCGCAGTTACACGGCTGATTAAATTATTTCCGCACCATGGTATCAGCGATGCGTTAGCAAGCGAGTTTAATAAACAAAGCGTGACAGAAATAGAGCGCATGCGCGATTTTATTATTTTGCATTACAAACTTACAGAGCGGGACGACTCTGCATTTTGGCGTCAATGCATCCAAATGGATATACCGGATTCACTGATCCATAAACTTAATCTATTTAAACAAACAGGTAAGGTGATTCGTGAAAATAATGAGTTATTTGCCGAAATAGCATGGCAGCAAGTGATGATTGGACAAGGCTTAATACCTGATGACTATTGCACT
Organism: Pseudoalteromonas sp. BSi20495; assembly: GCF_000241185.1. NCBI lineage: Bacteria > Pseudomonadati > Pseudomonadota > Gammaproteobacteria > Alteromonadales > Pseudoalteromonadaceae > Pseudoalteromonas > Pseudoalteromonas sp. BSi20495. The sequence continues at coordinate 69,198 of NZ_BADY01000017.1, read as the reverse complement.
ATTGCTAATTCGTTTACGGACGAGCAGTTAAGTGATTTGTTTATTAGTTTAAAAACATTAGTAAATTCGACAGTTGAAAAACTTCCTACCCACAAAGAATTTTTAGCCAGTATTAAAAGGGCGTCATAATGCGATTTATACAGCAAATACTCTTACTCTGTTTATATACTATACCAAGCATGTCTTATGCTCTTAGCGTTGAACCAGCTAATTGGTGGGTGGGCATGAAAAAAAATACAATTACGCTAATGTTGCATGAACAAAACATTGCAAACACCCAATTTAAGCTTTTACCTTATCAAGGAGTTGAGCTGGCCAATATTACGCGCACCGAAAACCCTAATTACGTATTTTTACATATAGCCATTAGCGATACAGCCCAAGCAGGCACATTAAAATTTAATAGCAATGGTAAGAATAATTTCATTTTCTCTTTACTTGAGAGAACAAAAAATAGTGCTGTGCGAGAAGGTTTTAGCAGTAAAGATACTGTGTATTTAATTAATCCTGACCGTTTTGTAAATGGCGATAAACAAAATGACACCGTGAGCGGTATGTTGGAGGAAGTAAATCCAACATTTAAAGGAGGGCGACACGGTGGTGATATACAAGGTGTTATTAATGCATTGCCATATTTAAAAGATTTAGGTGTAACGCAGTTATGGTTAACGCCAGTGCTTGAAAACAACATGCCCGATTACTCTTATCACGGTTATGCTATTACTGATTTTTATAAAGTAGACCCACGCATGGGTTCTAATTCACTTTATAAATTGCTCTCAGTAAAGGCCAAAGGGCAGGGGATTGGTCTTGTAATGGATATGGTGCTTAATCACTTTGGTGCTGAGCATACATGGATGAAGGATAAACCGAGCAAAGATTGGATCAACTTTAATGGCGAATTTGAAAATGGTAAAAATGCGACAAGCCATGCCCGCCAAACAATTCAAGACCCACACGCAAGCGATTACGATAAACGCCAGTTTAACGATGGCTGGTTTGTAGCCAGCATGCCGGATTTAAACCAGCGCCAACCACTCTTGAGCGAATATTTAACTCAAAATGCGATTTGGTGGATTGAATACGCAGATTTAAGTGGTATTCGCGTTGATACTTACTCTTACTCAGATAAAGCATTTTTGAGCGATTGGACAAAAGCAATTATGCAAGAGTATCCGGATTTTAATATTGTAGGAGAAGAGTGGACCTCTAACCCTGCTATTGCCTCTTACTGGCAACGTGGTAAGCATAACCAAGATGGCTATACATCAAGCCTACCAAGCGTTATGGACTTTTCGTTGCAAGAGTCGGTAATTCAAGCGCTAAATGAAGATGAAAGTTGGAACACCGGTTGGGTTAAAGTATATGAATCGTTAGCTAATGATTTTTTATACCCTGATACCAATAACATTATGGTATTTGCAGATAATCACGATATGAGCCGCGTTTACACTGAACTTGGCCAAGACGAAGCCAAAACTAAAATGGCAATGACCTTGTTTTTAACCACACGAGGTATAGCCCAAATGTACTACGGTACGGAAGTGCTATTAGATAACACCCCAAGTAAAGACCATGGTGATATTAGAATAGACTTCCCAGGTGGATTTAAAGGCCAAACTCGTAACGCCTTTACGGGCGAGGGGCTAACAAAACAGCAAAAAGAGATGCATAAAACAATTAGCACCTTGCTTAACTTTAGAAAAAGTAGCCCAGCACTTGATAAAGGAAAGCTTGTACACTTTACGCCTCAACAAGGTGTGTATAGTTACGCGCGTATTAGCGACGAGCAAACTGTGTTGGTATTTATGAATAAAAACACAAAAGAGCTAACTAAGAATATTGAGTATATGCAGGAAGTAATACCAAAAAATACCAAAGCACTTAACTTATTCACCCACAAAACACAGGTGTTGGGTAATACAGTTGCTTTACCGGCAATGAGTGCAACGGTATTAATTATAAATACCTCTCAATAGTTTACCTGAATACGTATGCAGCAACTGTATGGTTGCTGCAGTAATCTTTAGTATAAAGTTAATAACAATACTGACAAAAAAGACACACAATGAAAAAATCAGTTTATGTACCCGCAGTACTTTGTAGTGCACTTATTGCTACAGGGTGTTCAGAAAACAACAAACCTGAACAACAACAAACACCCGCACACATGCAAAATGAGCTTACCAAGCCGGTTGTATATCAAGTATTTACCCGTTTGTTTGGTAATACTGAAACTGCCAATGTGCCATGGGGCACTAAAGAGCAAAATGGTGTAGGTAAATTTGCCGACTTTAACGATGCAGCCCTAAAAGGCATTAAAGAGCTAGGTACAACGCACGTTTGGTATACCGGTGTGTTACACCACGCCTTAGTAGGCGATTATACCGACTATGGGATCTCACAAGATGACCCCGATGTAGTAAAGGGCCGTGCAGGTTCACCGTATGCAATTAAGGATTACTACGATGTTAACCCCGACTTAGCCGTTAATGTGACGAACCGTATGGGAGAGTTTAGCCAGCTCATTGAGCGTACACACAGCCATGGCATGAAAGTAGTTATTGATATAGTGCCTAACCATGTTGCCCGTAATTATCAATCGCTAGGCAAGCCTAAAGGCGTTAAAGACTTTGGCGAGCAAGATGACACGACTAAAGCGTACGATAAAAACAATAATTTTTACTACGTACCAGAGCAGTCTTTTCAGGTGCCAACATCGCCAGAGTATAAAGTGCTAGGCGGGAATGCTCATCCTCTTGTTGATGGTTTTTTTGATGAAACACCCGCCAAATGGACAGGTAATGGTGCTCGATCTCCAAAACCAGATATGAACGATTGGTACGAAACAGTAAAAGTGAATTACGGTGTAAAGCCTGATGGCAGCTACGATTTTGCTCAGCTGCCAAACGACTATAAAGACAAGGATTACCGTGCTCACTACGAGTTTTGGCAAGATAAAGAGCTCCCTAATAGCTGGTACAAATTTAGAGACATAGCGCTATTTTGGTTAGATAAAGGCGTTGATGGCTTTAGATACGACATGGCCGAAATGGTGCCTGTAGAATTTTGGAGTTTTTTAAATTCGTCGATAAAAATGCAAAAAAGCGACGCCTTTTTATTAGCCGAAGTGTATAACCCGCTAATGTACCGTGCGTATATTCACCAAGGTAAAATGGACTACCTTTACGATAAAGTGGGCTTTTACGACACATTAAAAGCCATTATGCAGGGTAAGCAAGCTGCTAATGCTATTTTTGCTGCCCAAAGCCAAGTTACTGATATTGAAGCACACATGCTGCACTTTTTAGAAAATCATGATGAACAACGTATCGCAAGCCCCGACTTTGCAGGTAATGCTGCTTGGGGTAAACCGGCCATGGTGGTTTCAAACTTAATGAGCCGCGCACCCACGTTATTATATTTTGGCCAAGATGTGGGAGAAGATGGTTTAGAAAACGCAGGCTTTGGCTTACCAACCCGCACCAGTATTTTTGATTACATTGGCGTGCCAGCGCACCAAGCATGGATGAATAGCGGTAAGTTTGACGGCGCTAATTTAACAAAAGAGCAAGTAGCACTTCGTGATTACTATAAAGCCATTCTGTCACTTAATAGTTTACCTGCAGTGGTGGGCGGTGAAATGAGTGAGCTTAGCGTTACAGGAAGTGAGCGAGTTGTAGGCTTTACCCGCAAACTTGGCCAACAAATGCTTTACGTATTAAGTAACTTTAGCGAACAATCTCAAACAATTACGGTTAATTTATCAAAAGTGCAATTAGCGGGACTCAGCGAATACACTCAATTGCATGACTTACTTGAGCAGCATAGCACCGAGATTACATCAGGGTCTCAAGGCGCAACCTTCACACTTACACTTGATGCATTTAGCAGCGCAGTATTAACAAATAAGGCTAATAATGAATAATCAAAATAATAGCGACAAGCCAACTCTAAGCTTTTGGCAAATATGGAACATGTGTTTTGGCTTTTTAGGCATACAGTTTGGTTTTGCCCTGCAAAACGGTAACGTGAGCCGAATATTTCAAACCCTTGGCGCACAAGTGGATGATATTCCTATTTTATGGGTAGCAGCACCGCTAACCGGTTTAATTGTGCAACCTATTATTGGTTATTGGAGTGATAAAACGTGGTGTCGTTTTGGTCGTCGTCGTCCATTTTTCTTTTTGGGTGCAATATTAACAACCATTGCATTGTTTATTATGCCGCATTCGCCAACATTGTGGATTGCTGCTGGTATGTTGTGGATTATGGATGCGTCAATTAACGTAACCATGGAACCATTTAGAGCGCTTGTAGGCGATAACTTGCCAGAAAAACAACGCGCTACCGGTTACGGGTTACAAAGTTTTTTTATTGGAATAGGTGCAGTTTTGGCATCAGCACTGCCATGGATGATGACAAATTGGTTTGATGTGAGTAACACGGCAGCTATTGGTGAAATACCAGACTCAGTTAAGTACTCATTTTACTGGGGTGGCGTTGTTTTACTAGCTGCTGTGTTGTGGACTGTTGCAAAAACAAAAGAATACACACCTGAGCAATTAGCTAAATTTGAGGCACAAAAAGGGCCAGTTGTAACGGCTGAAATTGCTGATATTAACTACAATAAAGGCGGCATTATATTTGTTGTATTAGGCCTTGCAACACTTGCCCTAGTGATGGGCTTAGCGCTTGAAAAAGAACTTTATTTATTAGCGGGTGGCTTACTTGCCTTTGGCATTGTGCAGTGGATAGCTGGTTTATTAAAAGCTAAAAATCACACTCAAGGGGGCTTTTATCAAGTAGTGCAAGATGTATTTACAATGCCAACTGCGATGAAGCAATTAGCTTGGGTGCAATTTTTTAGTTGGTTTACCTTATTTGCGATGTGGATTTATACCACGTCGGCAGTAACAAGCTTTCATTATGGGAGTAGCGATACAACATCAAAAGCGTTTAATGATGGCGCTGATTGGGTCGGTATTTTATTTGCGGCTTACAATGGATTCGCTGCTATTGCCGCAATGTGCATTCCATTCTTAGTTAAAAAAATGGGCTTAAAAGGCGCGCATTGTTTTAACTTATTACTAGGCGCATTAGGCCTTGCCAGCTTTATGTTTATAACAGACCCCAAAATGCTGCTTATTCCTATGATTGGTGTTGGTTTTGCGTGGGCTTCAATATTGTCACTGCCTTATGCAATGCTAAGTAACTCATTACCGAGTAATAAAATGGGTGTTTATATGGGAATATTTAACTTCTTTATTGTTATTCCACAGCTACTTGCAGCCAGTATTTTAGGGCTTATTTTGAGTCATGTGTTTTCTAATCAGCCCATTTACGCTTTGTTAATTGGTGCTGCGTCATTTGTATTAGCAGCCATTGCTGTTATGCGCGTTAAAAATTCTAATTAAGAGTAAAAAAATGAAAAACTATAACCTAATTACTATTTCATTATTAGCACTTGGATTAACTGCATGCGGTGCTCAAAATACGAATCAGTCACAAACAGTACAAACATCTAAAACAACTGCGCCTGGTGCTCCGGGCAGCGACCCGTTTTGGTCATACGCAGGTAAAACAGGGATTGGCACATCGTACGAGCAATACCAAAATGGTCATTACACAAGTGATGCACCAACAGGTGTAGTATCAAAAGTCTGGTTTTCAATTGCTAAAGGCATGATCACCGAAACTATGTTTGGCCTTATTCATCAAGCACAAATAAAAGATATGCAATTTGTGGTAACAGGAAAAGACTTTACTGTTAGCGAAGCAGACGATCTTGATGTCACTATTGATTATCTATACAAAGACGAGCAAGGCCGTCCGTTATCACTTGCTTATAAAATAGTAAGTAAAGATAAACAAGGCAGATTCACTCTTGAAAAACACGTTTTTACCGATCCTGATGGGCAAAGTTTATTTGTTCGTAGCGTGTTTAATACCGACCTTAAAGACGTTAAAGCCTATGTTGTGGTAAATCCATATATTGATAATAACGGCCTTGATGATTTTGCAAAAACTACCGAGCAAGGTTTAGTTGCTTGGCAAGGTGACAACTACTTAACATTGCAAGCAAATACTGAATTTGGCGCAAAAACGGTTGGCTTTACGGGTGTAAGCGATGGTTTGGATGAGCTTAAAAAGTCACAATCATTAAATACCAGCTATAGCAATACTGGTGAGCAGTCAGGTAATGTCAGTTTACTTGCTGAGCTTGGCAATATTGAAAGTAATACCACGTTTGATTTAGTACTGAGCTTTGCACATAACGAGCAACAAAGTGCAGAGCAGGGCGCCCAAACATTAGCAAAAGGTTATCAAAGTGTACTTGATAACTACAATGGTAAAGGTGCGGCATTTGGTTGGCAAGATTACCTACAAAGCCTTACACCTATTAATAAAATGACGGGGCAAACGGCCGATAACGGTAAGTTACTTTATACCAGCGCAATGGTATTAAAAGCACAAGAAGACAAAACGCACGCAGGTGCGCTTATTGCGTCGTTGTCTAATCCGTGGGGCGAAACCGTATCGGCTAAAACAGGCTCAACTGGTTATAAAGCCGTGTGGGTACGAGATTTCTACCAAGTAGCTATGGCATTTATGGCACTGGGTGATACAGCTACAGCAAAAATAGCATTCGAATACCTTGAAAAAGTTCAAGTTAATAGCAAAACGCCAGGTAACAATGGCGATACAGGCTGGTTTTTACAAAAAACACATGTCGATGGCGAACTAGAATGGGTGGGTGTACAGCTTGATCAAACTGCGATGCCAATTATGCTTGCGTGGAAATTACACCAAGCAAATGTACTTAGTGATGCCGAGCTTAAAGACTGGTACGCACGTATGTTAAAACCAGCGGCGGATTTTTTAGTCGAGGGCGGCCTTGCTAAAATTTTGTGGAACGACACGCAAATTACACCACCGGCAACACAACAAGAGCGCTGGGAAGAGCAAAGCGGTTATTCGCCTTCAACTACAGCCGCAGTAGTAGCAGGCCTTGTTACAGCCAGTGATATAGCAGCGCTTAGTGGCGATGATAAAAACGCACAGCGCTACCTTGCTACGGCTAAAAAATACAGCAACGACATTGAATCGCAAATGTTTACCACCGAGGGTAACTTAAAAGGCGAGAATAGCGATGGTGAATACTTTATCCGTATAGGCCAAGATACCGATGCAAACTCAAACACTAAAATTAACGCAAACAACGGGCGAGAAGGCTTTAATAAAAAACAGATTTTAGACGGTGGCTTTTTAGAGTTAGTACGCTATGGGGTACGTGATGCACTTGCACCAAGCATTGTAAAAACGCTACCAGAATACGATGACGAAACACTCGCTGACAATCTACAAGTAAAATACAGCTTTAAATTTAGCGATGGTCGTGGCTCATTTGCAGGTTATCGTCGTTATGGCAACGATGGCTATGGCGAAGATGAAGTAACCGGTACAAATTACGCAGAAAATGGAAGTAATACACCTGGCCAACGTGGACGTGTATGGCCGTTTTTCACCGGTGAACGTGGTCATTATGAAATAGCAGCAGCCAATGCCAGTAATACATTCAATGACGTAAAACAAGCTGAAATTAAAAACAGTTACGTTAAAGGGCTAGAGCAATTTGCCAATGAAGGCATGATGTTACCAGAGCAAGTATGGGACGGCGTTGGTGTAAACAAAGCAGGTTATATACTGGGCGAAGGAACTAATTCAGCAACACCTCTAGCTTGGACACACGCAGAATACATTAAGCTGGTACGCTCACTCAGTGATAAACAAGTATGGGATCACTACCCAGTTGTTAAAAAAGCACTAAAATAGTAATTGTTTCATATTTTTAAATCCGCGAATTTAAAAGCCATGGTTTAAAACCATGGCTTTTTAGTATCTGTGACCCAAGAGTTGTTAAGCTGCCCTCCTTGCTTTTAGTTCATCAAATCTGATTATCCATAAAGCGTATGTTCACCTCAATCGGAACACTTTTATTGTGGCTGGTTGATCTTTCAGGATTTAAATGTGTTTTATCTAAATGCGGCTTAACCGAGGCGTAAGGAGTGTAACCTAATGGAGCTGGTAACGGCTCCTGCGCTAATATAATGACTTACATCGCCTATGGTGAATAACCTCGACCCATAAGCGCCAATTTGCCTAAAATCAGACATACTGCTGTAAATTTAACCTGAAAGATAAATAGGCTCTAGTTAATTTATATCTATTTAACCTGAATTCTGGTTAAGAGATTTATGAACATATTGAACCACAATGATAGTTAAACTTATTTATCTCAAGCAGTTATTATCCAAAGTTCAGGTTATTTAATAACGATAAATATGACAACTTAATTTTTATTTACGTGTAATTTACTCGGGTTGTATTGCCAGTGCTTCGCTTTACCGTATTAGGGTAGTCAATGGGTGTAACTAATTTGTAACCTGTTAACAGGTAGTAAATAAAGCTGTTTTACATGCCTCTGACAACCCACACAAATTGAAAGGTGATACCCGTGCAAAAAATAAACACAATAACTTTGGCAATCGCACTTGCTTGTTCGTTGCCTAGTATTGCTCAAGAGTCTTTAGCAGATCAAAGCAATAGTAACGAGGTTAAAAAAAATGACACTGCATTAGAAGTTATATCGGTAACGGCGACTAAGCGTAAAACAAGGTTAATGGAAACACCCGTCGCAATTACAGCGTTAACATCGGCACAATTAAAACAAAGTGGTGTTAATAATATAAGGGATATAGCAAATCTTGTACCTGGGCTTGATATATCAACGGCAACAGATCAATCAGCACCAGTTATATCTATGCGAGGCGTGCGCTCTACCAATATTACTGAACTTGGCGACCCTGCTGTTGGCGTGCATTTAGATGGAATTTATTCACCAAGAATGCAAGGTGCTTTAGCGTTAATGTACGATGTTGAGCGTATTGAAGCACTACGTGGACCACAAGGTACGCTGTTTGGCAGAAATTCGACCGTTGGTAGCATTAATGTTATTTCTGCAAAACCTGATTTTACTGATGATTATGGTAGTGTAACGTTAGAAGCGGGCAAATATAATACACGCAGTGCGGAAGGTTTTTATAACTTTTCAGTTAGCGACGATTTTGCGGTCCGTATTGCAGCTAAAGGGTTAAAACGTGATTCTTATTTGGAAGGTTATTACGATCCTAACCAATACGATACTCGCAGATTAAGTGATGCAGTACTAAATACAGACGTTATTTCACAAGATTCATATCAAAACATTGGCAGTACACTTACTCAACGAGAGAATTGGTGGATAGATGCAGCTGGTACCAACCCAGAGTCGCAGCAAGTTCGCGCGTTAACAGAAGCTGACAAATCAGATTTTTATAATAGTGCTAATGAGTATTCATTTAGAGTAAGTACGTTATGGTCGCCTTTAGATGGTAATTTCACCAACCATACCGTATTTCAAAAATATGTTAACGACAGTGGTAATAATGTTGATTTGGTAAACTGCGATAAATTACGAGGTCGCCCAACAGAGTACGGTGGCGATTGTTCAAACTTTTTACCTTCAGATAATACATATCAAGCGGTTGTGAATGTACCCGGTGAACTTAAATTAGATATAACGTATTTACGTAACACTCTTAATTATGCATTAACAGACGATCTTGATTTAGTGTGGTTAGTGGGCTTTGAAGACATGGAGCGCTCCTCAAAGCAAGATAGCGAAGCGGGTTTAGATGTTTGGGATGGTGCAACTTATTTTTTAGACGGTACTGGCGCTAAATCTTATTCTACAGAGCTGCAACTACAATCATCAGATATGACTGACCTTACTTGGATTGCGGGCGTTAACTATTTTCACGAAAAAACCACAACGCTCGGGTATTACGATAATCCAATGGACGATAAAGTATTTTGGGACCAACCTGATAGATCAACCGATGCATTCGCATTTTTTGCACAAGCTACGTATAAAATAACCCCCAAACTGCACGCCACACTGGGATATCGCTTTAGTGATGAAACAAAAGAAGATAAAGGCGGGCGCTCTTATCGTTGCTCAAATGCAGATGGCTGCGCGCCGGGTTGGTTTAATCGTACTGATTTAAATAACTTGCCAGCAGATTACTTTGAAGATCCTACTATTTACGCATCATTTTTTGAAAATGACAACAAAGGCAGTTGGACGCACCATGACTTTAGAGTGGGTTTAGATTACGACTTGAGCCCCGATACAATGCTTTATACTTATTTAGCAAGCGGCTTTAAAGCCGGTGGTATTGGCGATGTGTTTGAAGTAGTAAACGATAGAACCTCTGAAGTAAATCGATTCGAAACGCAATTTGATCCAGAAGAAGTATTAACATGGGAAATAGGCGCTAAATCGAGCTTTTTTGATAACTCGTTAAATCTACAAGCTGCATTTTTCTACACAGATTACACAGACATGCAGTATGCATCTGTTGGTTCTATTGGTAACGTTGAGCGTCTTTCTGCTGTCGAGGATAATGATGGTAGGCCTATTTTGGATGTCTCTGGAAACCCTGTATTAGATTACATAAATCAGCCTGTTATAGCGTATTACACACAAAATGTACCTGGTTCTACTATTAAAGGAATTGAGCTCGAATTTGATTGGAAGCCATACCCAAATGGTCGAATTACGGGATATGTAACCTGGACAGAGGCTCAAGTAACAGACGACTGGTTTACAAAGTGGGATTACGATGCTGAGTATTTATTTGATATTTCTTATGAGGACTCACTCAATCCTGAAAATCCTTTGTTACAAACTAATTTAAAAGGCAATGACTTGGCGATGACGCCTAAATTTACCGCTAATTTAAGTTACACGCATAGTTTTGATTTTGGTGAATACGGGTTTATACACAGCTGGTTTAATGTAAGTTGGAAAGATAAATCATATTCAACAGTTTGGAACGTTGATAAACACCTCGATGATATGGAGTTTGCCATCTCTGATGAAGCCACGCGTTATATAGATGACTCCCGTGATAGCTTTGCAATGTTTAATGCCTCTTTAAAATATGAACCGCAAAGCCAAAAATGGTTTGCAGAAGCGTTCATTAGTAACGCCAGTGACGAAACTGTTCAGCATTGGAACAGTACCTCTAAAGGCTTTGCTAAAGGCAGTTTTGGTATGCCTAGGTACTATGGTGCAAAAGTAGGGTTTAACTTTTAACCTATAGTGTTAAATATAGTATTAAAACGTACGTCCTGTGCTTTAAGCGGTTGTGTAATTACAGTATTTGACGTGCATTTAAATCTTAATAGAGATCATTAAATATGTATAAAAAAATAGTCGTATTCATTTTACTAAGTGCGTTGTTAGTACCTGATGTACTAGCTAATAGTTTTAAAGATAATTTTACATGGGGTTTTGATTCATCAATATGGACACCCAGATCAGGCGATAATGGCAGCCCATTTGGCTGTACATTTGAACCAGGTCTAATCTCACCAAGCTCACATGGCATAACACTGGTAGTTGATAACAACAAATGTGCTGAGCTACAAAGTACAAATACGATAACCTATGGCAAAGTACAAGGAGCATTAAAAACAGGGAATACCCCAGGGACTGTATCATCTATTTTTACCTATACCTCATGGTTTGATGAGCCAGGACGGGCTTGGCAAGAAATTGATATTGAATTTTTACCTTCACTTGGCAATGTTGTTCATACCAATATTATTTATCAGCCAAATGGCGGGGTATATCAAAGTTGGGAAGAAGATATTGATTTAGCACAGTTTGGAGTAAACATTCAAAATGAGTTAGTAGAAATAGGATTTGAGTGGAGTGTAAATCAAATACGCTGGTTTATTTATAATAGCCAAGGTACAGAGCAAACAATTCGCGTTATGTATAAAGACAATGGTGATGGCAATTTAACAAATAACGAAATTCCTGCTTATGCATGGCCGGTTGATAACACCAAGTTGATGATTAATCACTGGCATGGTGATAACTCAGAGCAAGCTTATTATTTTCCAGGTCAGTATTATCAAAGCTCTGCTTGGGCATACTATGACTTCATTCAGTACACGGCTAACTAATTAAGCTCACTTTGTCGTTCTACAGTACTTTGTTTAATTGATCACTACATTAAACGTTGTGTGGTTCGTTATTTTATTACGGCTAATTAACCTGAACTCTGGATAATAAACCTATCTTGAGCAGCTATTTTCAGCGCTAACTGCGTTAAATTTACTTGCAGTAGGCCAGCTATTGACGTGTAAATTCGCCTTGTTTCACTGAAAATCGCTGGTTAGAGAGAATAAATTTAAATATCACCATGATTCAATATGTTAGCAAATCTCTTAACCAGGGTTCAGGTTAATTACATAAAATCGCAAGGAAGCGTTTTTCGTAATAATGTTAGCACGAATGGCTAACAGCATTAAAAATCAAGTTATAAAAACTCTAAGGATCCCTAAATGCTTACTATTAATCGTCGTTTTTGGCGAAATACTTTTCCTGCTTTGTTAAGCGTATGTACTTTAAGCGTTAGCGTAATGGCTACAGAATCAGTAGATTGGCCAATGGTTAATACGCAATTAAAGCCTAATCTATCGGTTGAGCACCAAATTGATGAGCTTATGGCGACAATGAGTATTGAGCAAAAAGTAGCGCAATTAATTCAACCAGAAATAAGCTATCTCAGCGTTGAAAAAATGCGAAAGTATGGCTTTGGCTCATATTTAAATGGCGGTAATTCAGCACCATACGGCAATAAAACCGCAGATTCAAAAACGTGGTTACGCTTTGCTGATGAAATGTATTTAGCCTCAATTGATAGCTCGCAAGACCAAAGTACAATACCCACCATTTGGGGCACAGATGCTATGCATGGTCATAGTAATGTATATGGTGCAACGTTGTTTCCTCACAATATTGGTTTAGGTGCAGCTAACGATGCAGAATTAATAAAAAAAATTGGCAAAGCAACAGCAAAAGAAGTTTCAGTAACCGGTATTGAATGGAGTTTTGCACCCACAGTTGCTGTAGTAAGGGATGATAGGTGGGGACGTACTTACGAAAGTTATTCAGAAGACCCTGATATAGTTAAACGTTACGCAAGTGCTATGGTGTCAGGTTTACAAGGTGATATAAACGACGATTTTTTAAATGGTTATCATCGTATTGCTACGGCAAAACACTTTGTGGGTGATGGCGGCACCGAAAACGGTATAGATAGAGGTAATACTGTGATTGATGAAAAAACACTGAGAGATATTCACGCGGCGGGTTATTTTTCGGCGATTGAAGCGGGTGTGCAATCAGTCATGGCCTCGTTTAATAGTTGGAATTCAAGACGAGTTCACGGCAGTAAATATTTATTAACGACTGTACTGAAGAAAAAAATGGGGTTTGATGGATTTGTTGTAAGTGATTGGAATGCGCATAAATTTGTAAAAGGATGCGATCTTGAACAATGTGCCGGTGCATTTAATGCCGGTGTCGATGTAATGATGGTGCCAGAACACTATGAGGCATTTTATCACAATACAGTTAAGCAAGTTAAGCAAGGCGATATAAAGCTTGAGCGAATAAATGACGCGGTTAGGCGTTTTCTTCGCGCAAAAGTGCGTTGGGGATTATTTACCAAGGATAAGCCATCGAGTCGTGCAGAATCTAAAAATACAGACTGGTTAAATGCCCCAGAGCATAAAGCTTTGGCACGTGAGGCTGTTAGAAAGTCTTTAGTATTATTGAAAAATAATACACTAAAAAATAATCAAAATGTGTTACCAATTTCTCCGCGTAGCAAAATATTAGTGACAGGTAATGGCGCACATAATATTGCCAAACAAGCGGGTGGTTGGAGTGTATCATGGCAAGGAACTGATAATACCAATGCAGATTTTCCAAATGCAGTGTCTATTTTTGATGGTTTAAAAGAACAAGTACTTGCCGCTGGTGGTGAAATTGAATTATCGCAAAATGCACAATTTAAGCAAAAACCCGATATAGCAATAGTCGTGTTTGGCGAAGAGCCTTACGCCGAGTGGTTTGGCGACATACAAGGGCTTGAATATCAGCAAGATAATAAAAAAGATCTCGTTTTATTAAAATCGCTGCAAGCACAAAACATTCCGGTAGTGAGTGTATTTATAAGCGGTCGTCCGCTTTGGGTAAATAAAGAGATAAATGCGTCGGATGCGTTTGTAGCCGCATGGTTACCGGGCTCACAAGGGCAAGGTGTTGCTGACGTTTTACTTTTAGATAAAAACGATGCTGTTAAATACGACTTTACAGGTAAATTAAGTTTTTCGTGGCCAAAATTTGACGACCAATTTATTCTCAATAAAGGCGATAAAAACTACGATCCTTTATTTGCTTATGGTTATGGACTTAGTTATAAAGAACCTAAAAGTGTAAAAAAACTATCAGAAAAAACCAGTCCAAAAGCTAATGAAAGTGACAGCCAAGGCACCTCATTTTTTGTTAGAAACTTAGCACCTAACGTTCGCTGGGCGTTATCAGACCAAACTCAAACCAACATGATGACTAAAAGCTCATCAGCCATGAGCGCCGACGGCAAAAGTATTTCTATGCAATCGGTTAACTTAGCGTATCAAGAAGATGGCAGACAGTTTGTTTGGAATAATACACAAGAGATTGCCATAGTGAGTTTACGTTTTGAACAAGCAACGACAGAGTTTAAAGACGTTGATAAACAGTTCATACAATTTGATATACGCGTTGATGATGTGCAATCGGATGTTGTTGAGCTTCGCGCAATGTGTGGGGAACAAGTATGTTTGACTAAAATAAGTCTAATGACTCAACTTACCCAGTTAAAAAATAAAGGCTGGCAAACTGTCGCTATAAAGTTGGGATGTAGTGCAGCGCAAACAAAGATGAACGAAGTCACTGAAATACTTAGTATTAATGCTCAGCATCCACTCAATTTAGCAATTGCGAATGTTGCGTTAGTGAAAGCGACACAGAGTAATAGCCTTATTATAGGCTGTAATGATTTATAAACTTTAATCGGGTTTAATACCTGTTTTCATTTTATTAGGATAGATGTGAAATTAGAATCTCGGCGTTATTTATTTTGGGCTTTTCAGTTGAGTGGTTGGGGGATTTATGCGCTTTTAACTGAAATAATGATAAAGCTACCTAGTAACGAGCCTTGGCAAATTCATATTCCGCATTTGTTACTCGACACCTTATGCGGGCTTTTCATAACGCTTGGTTTAAGGAAGTGTTATTTGTTCGCAAGAACAAAATCGGCAAACATAAGTATTCCACTGCATGTTTCAGCGCTGTTGATTGCAAGTATAGTGTGGACCGCTTTTAAATGGGCTGCTTTGCAGTGGTTTTATGGCCATTGGTGGTCAGCGATGAGTTGGTTTGACTTTGGCACCTGGAGTACGGCGTCACTTACTATGTTAGCAACATGGACGGGGGCTTATTTTGGTATTACATCTTACCTTGATAACCAAGCGCAAAAACAAAAAGCTGCTGTTGCTCTTAACTTAGCAAACGAAGCACAGCTTAAAATGCTGCGTTATCAGTTAAATCCTCATTTTATGTTTAATAGCATTAACGCAATTTGTACGTTAATACTAAAAAAAGATAATATGCATGCAGTTGATATGCTTGAAAAACTATGCGATTTATTACGGTATAGTTTGTACACCGATCCGCTTGCTAAAATAACAGTGCACGAAGAAGTACAAATATTAAATACCTATCTTGATATAGAGCAATGCCGTTTTGGTAATAAGCTGAATGTAAACATTATTACCGAATCTCACTGCGATGACTTTTTAATTCCTTCTATGCTTATTCAGCCTTTAGTTGAAAACGCTTTAAAGCATGGAATGGATCAAGCTCAAAACATAACAATAACGCTAAGAATAGAGCAAAAGAATAATACGTTGTCTATTTCTGTTTTAGATACAGGCAAAGGTTTTAACACAAATACTAATTCTCAAAGAGGAATAGGCTTAAAAAATTGTGAACAACGATTAAGCTTAATTTATCCTCAAAATAATAAATTTAAAACAGGTAACAACGAACTGGGCGGAGCGTGGGTTAATATGGCAATTCCACTTGAGCGTACACAGGAGAATATGCATGCAGCTAAAAACACTGATAGTTGATGATGAGTACAGTGCTATAGAAGGGTTGATGATAAGGCTTGAAAGCTTTCCTCAAATAGATGTTATTGGCCATGCTAATAGTGTAGATGACGCCGTAAGTATTATAAATAAAACCCAACCAAACCTTATTTTTTTAGATATAGAAATGCCTGAAAAATCAGGCTTTGAGTTAGTTAAATACTTTATTGGGAATTATTGCCCTGCTGTTATTTTTGTTACAGCTTTTCATCAGCATGCAGTGCAAGCTTTTGAAGTTAAGGCGGTAGATTATTTGCTCAAGCCGGTTAAATTGCAGCGCTTAGCTGAAGCTATTGAGCGCGCAAGTGAACGTTTAAGTAGCGTGGTTAACAAGCAGCAATTACTTGAAATGCGCGAAAGTTATTTAAACGCGCAGCAACCAAGACTCACCAACTCAACAAAAATTGAAACGTTAGTTGAGGCTAATAACTTAATTATACAAGATGGTCGAAACCCTATACAACTTGTACCTTACAACGATATTTTATGTATAGATGCAGCAGGTGATTATATGTGTGTACATACTCAACAAGAAACATTTGTGATGCGCGCTCGAATGAAAAGTCTCGAAAAAGATACACTCCCAGCTGATTTTGTACGCATACATAAATCAGCTATCGTAAATCTGAAGCATGTAAAGCGTTTAGAACCTCTGCGAAATAGTGAGTACAACGCTATTTTAAAAAATGATAAATCTATGAAAGTAAGCCGTACTTACAGCAAAGAACTAAAAAGTCGATTACTTAAAAACTCTGGTTACTTATTATCACAGAGTTTGAATTAGAAATAATGGTTTCAGTGGCAATTATATTGCTCAATTATTTTATCTTCTTCATTCTCTGGTTCAAGAATGAAACTAAACCAGTAGCAGATAGACGAAGTGATGAAAAAGCAGAACTGCACGTCCTGGTTATAAAAATGAAAGGGTTTAATGAATAAAGCCTCGCTATAAAGGGTTTAATGAATACGTAAATAATTTAAAGCTTGAATTCAAGAGTCCTAATGATTGGGAGTTAGTAATGAATATTGATGAAAATAAAATAGATGAAGCTGCATTAGCGTTGATGTATCTCACATTACATGAGCACAATCGAGCTTGGAAGCAAGTTGATTGGGAAGTAACCAACCGGTTGTTTGAAAAAGGTTTAATCTGTAACCCTATTGGTAAAGCTAAATCTATCGTATTAACGGTTGATGGGCTTAAACAATGTGAAATGTTATTTAATAAGTTATTTGTAAAAAATGAGCCCTAAAGTTTACAATTAAATTAACTTGAGCCTCTGGCAATTAACAGCGGCGGTAATAAAGTGCTTTGCACTTCTTCCCCGCGTATGAGTTTTAATAAATTTTCAACTAGCATTTGTCCTGCAACCGTCGTATTTTGCTCTATGGTCGTAAGTGGTGGGTTTACATAGCTCGCAATAGCAATGTTATCAAAGCCGACAACAGCTACGTCTTTAGGTACCTTGATATTTGCTTCTTTAAGCGCTCGTATTGCGCCAATGGCGATTAAATCGCTTGCAGCGAATAAGGCGTTAAACTTTATATTATTAGCAATAAGGGAGCGGGTGGCGTGATATCCAGATTCTTCTGTAGATATAGCGTTGGCCATCTTTCTTTCGTTTATTGTTACTTTATTAGCAAGTAGCTCATCTTTGAAGCCTTGAAAGCGTGCAAAAAATTCTGGACTATGATCTGAAGCATCACCTATAAACGCACAATCGCTACGATTATGTGCAATAAAATGGGCTGCAGCTTGCTTACCTCCACCATAGTTATCACAGCATACGGTTAGATCAGGGCGGTTATCAACCGTTGCTCCCCAACATACAAATTTAGTATTTTGTTCAAGTAGACTTTTAAACTTTGGTTGAAAGTCGATGTAATCACCATAACCTAATAAAATGATGCCATCAGCTCTGTGGCTATCTTCGTAGTCAGCTTGCCAATCAGCACTAGCAGATTGAAATGAAACTAATAAGTCATAGCCTTCTTTAGCGCACGCGCGAGTTATGCTACCTAGCATAGCCAAAAAAAATGGATTAATTTGTGAGTCATCTGAGGTTGGGTCTTCAAATAATAACAACGCGAGTGTACTACTTTGTTGCGTGCGAAGATTACTGGCATTTTTATCTACTTTGTAGTTAAGTTGTTTGGCTACATCGTGAACACGTTTGCGTGTTTCTTCATTAACCAGAGGGCTATTACGTAAAGCACGAGAAACGGTTGATTGAGACACTCCAGCATAGTGGGCAATGTCGAATGAAGTAGCTTTACCTTTCATTGTTACAACTTAATTAAAGTAATAAATAATTGTGCCATTCTCGTTTATTAATGGATTTTTTCAAGCTTTTTATGGTTAAAGGGATTTATTTATTGATTTGACCATGACACCGGTGTCATAATGTGGGCGTTTTATCATTTTGTTGTCAAAACGTATTGGCTGTCTATATTCTTATAGGCAGCATTTTTACTGTGATAGCTGCTTTAGGGTGATAGCCTAAAGTAAATAAATACCAATGGTTTACCGTTGTAGAATAATAAGCATTAATCGCTTAAACAAAAGAGATAACACCATGAGCTTACACGCTTCTACCAAATTTGATCCTATCCTAGTTGCTGATGTCGGCGGCACCAATGCTCGTTTTGCTCTAATTACAGCTTTTGACGAGGCAAAAAACCAATTTATTATAGAGCATAACAACACATTTCCCAGTGCTGATTTTGGTTCGCTTGAAAATGCATTAGAGCGTTACTTATCAACCATCTCACATATTAAACCTAAACGCGCATGTTTAGCAGTTGCAGGCCCTATAAAAGCAGGGCAAGTGCATTTAACTAATTTAGGCTGGCATTTTAGTGTTAACGAATTTAAACAACATTTTAATTTAGAAAAATTAGATGTTATTAACGATTTTGCTGCTTTTGCGTATGCGTCGCCTTATTTAGATCCTCTGCAAAATGTGACTGTGAAATCAGGACAAGCTGATGAAAATGCAAATATTGGTGTAATGGGCCCCGGTACTGGCTTTGGTGCTGCGTGTTTAGTAAGAACAGCTCACTCTACGTCAGTATTAAGTTCTGAAGGTGGCCATATATCGCTTGCGGCGGTTAACGAATTAGATACCGCACTAATTACAGAACTCAGAAAAGAGCATCAGCATGTATCTTTAGAAACCGTATTCTCTGGTCCAGGCATTACACATTTATACAAAGCAATGGCTGCAGTTAAAGGTGTTACTGCAAAAAACCTTGATGCGGCGCAAATTAGTAGCTTAGCTAATAGTGGTGAGTGTGAAGTGTGCGATGCAACTCTCAATCAATTTTGTGATTGGATAGGCAGCGTGGCAGGTGATTTAGCATTGGCTTATGGCGCATTAGGTGGTTTGTTTATTGGTGGTGGTATTTTGCCTCGCATGCAATCTCGCTTACTTGAAAGTCGTTTTGTTGAACGTTTTTCGCAAAAGGGTATTATGTCGCAATATACAGGGCAAATTCCCGTAACGCTTGTAACGCAAGATAACATCCCGTTAATTGGTGCCGCAGCATGTTTGCACAACAGTAAATAAGGTCGTTTCCTTGTTTGCATTTGGAAAATAGAGTGATGAAAAAAGTAACAATCAACAGCGTAGCAAGCCATGCTGGTGTTTCTAAAAAAACGGTATCACGCGTTTTAAATAACGAACCTAATGTTAGTGTGGCTACGCGTGAAAAGGTGCTTGCAGTATTCAAAGAGCTTGATTATACCCCAAACCCAATAGCACGTGGGCTTGCTCAAAATCGCAGTTTTATCATTGGTTGCCTCTACGATAACCCAAGTAAAAGTTACATTACGCGAGTGCAAACAGGTGCGCTAGCTGCTTGCCAAGAGAATAATTACAACCTTTTAATTCACCCTTGTGAATTTAGAGGTGAAGCTCTTATCAACAATATTGAGCAATTATTACAAACATCACGGTTAGATGGAATTGTTCTGACGCCACCATTTGGTGATTTTGCTGAGTTGGTTAATTTTTTAAAATCAAAAAAAATTCCTTATGCCAGAGTGGCATCAGCAATATTAGAAGATGATTCAATCTCTGTGCGCAGTAATGATGAGCAAGGTGCATTTGAAGTAACAGAACATTTGATAAGCCTTGGTCATAAGTCAATTGCTTTTATCAAGGGGCATCCAGATCATAGTGCTACGCAACAACGATTTAAAGGTTATAGACGTTCGCTTGCCAGCCATGGTATAGAATTTAACGAACGCCTAGTAGAGGAGGGTAACTTTAGTTATCACTCTGGTGTGGATAGCGCACGTAGTATTTTAGATTTGTCACCAAGGCCAACCGCTGTATTTGCTTCAAACGATTACATGGCTGCAGCAGTACTTAAATTAGCAACTCAGCGTCAATTAAGAGTGCCTGATGATATTTCAATAGCAGGGTTTGATAATGCACCGATTGCACGCCATATTTGGCCAGGATTAACAACAATTGCACAACCTGTTGAGGAAATGACTAAGCAGGCTGTTACTCAACTTATTTCTCATATAGCACAGCCTCAAGATGAGCCATTTCAGGTAATTCTTGAATCTCGTTTGATCACACGTGAATCAACAGCTCAAGTTAAAAAATAGTCTAAATTCTTTTTCACAGTAGCCCGAATATGAGTGACGCATATTTGGGTCTTTTTTATTTTTATAAACTTGCTAAAAAGCCGCTTATACCTAAAAATTATAATGTTCATTAATCGGTCATGTTAAAAAGTTAGTCTATTTTTATTACTCAGGGTTGACACCGGTGTCATGGTCATGCGTTAATACAGTGACACCGGTGTCAGGGTTGTTGTGAGAGGCTCCCTGGTAGCGTACCTTTGAACGGGTAAATCAAAGATGCTCAGTACAGTTATTTACGTGGAGTCTGTAATTGCTACTGAGCCTTTATCCTCTAACTAATAGAGATGAGTTAAATTATGTTGCACCCTCGTATTCAAGAAGTTACCCAGCGCGTTGTCGAACGCAGTAAAAATACCCGTCAAGCCTATTTAGATCGTATTTCGCACGCAAAAAAACAAACAAGAGTTCGTGCTGGATTAGGTTGCGGTAATATTGCGCATGTTATGGCTGCATGTAGCAGTGATGACAAAGCCCGCTTAAAGGCTGATGAGCAGCCAAATCTTGCTATTATTAACTCATATAATGATATGTTATCGGCTCATGTGCCATACAAAGACTATCCAGATTTAATTAAAGACATTGCAACAAAATACGATGCTACAGCTCAAGTTGCTGGTGGCGTTCCTGCAATGTGTGATGGTGTTACGCAAGGGCGTGACGGCATGGAGCTTTCGTTATTTTCTCGTGACGTAATCGCTATGTCTACAGCAATATCGCTTTCGCACGATGTGTTTGATGGCGTTTTTTGTTTAGGCGTTTGTGACAAAATTGTTCCTGGTTTATTAATTGGTGCATTGTCGTTTGGTCATTTACCTGTGTTCTTTTTACCAGCAGGTCCAATGCAATCAGGTATTCCTAACAAAGAAAAAGCACGTATTCGTCAAAAATTTGCACAAGGTTTAGTCAGTCGCGAAGACTTACTTGAGGCTGAAAGTGCGTCTTATCACAGCGCAGGTACGTGTACGTTCTACGGTACTGCCAATTCAAACCAAATGTTAATGGAAATAATGGGCTTGCACCTTCCAGGTAGTTCGTTTATTAATCCTTACACTGAGCTTCGCGATGGCCTTACTGGTAATGCTGTAGAAACCATGCTTAAGCAGCTTACCGATGATAAAGAAAGTCCGTGTTTAGCCGATGTGATCAGTGAAAAAACGATTATAAACGGTTTAGTGGGCCTGCTTTCTACAGGTGGCTCTACTAACCATGCAATCCATATTGTTGCGATAGCAAAAGCTGCCGGCATTCAGGTTACGTGGAAAGATATGTCTGATTTATCAGAAGTTGTACCACTGCTTACACGTATTTATCCTAACGGCTCAGCTGATGTAAACCACTTCCAAGCAGCTGGCGGTATGGGTTTCTTAATGCGAGAGCTAGCAAGCGCTGGTTACTTACACACAGACGTTAAAACAATGCTAGGCGATGGTTTAGCACCTTACATGACAGAGCCTCGTTTAGATAAAGACGATAGCTTGATCATGAGTAACTCAACCGGCCCAACTAAAGTTAAATGGGTAGATTGCCCAGCAAACTCACACGATGAAGAAGTACTTCGCCCAGTGAGCAACCCATTTAGTAAGCAAGGTGGTCTGCAACTTCTAACGGGTAACTTAGGTAAAGCTGTTATCAAAGTGTCAGCGGTTGCTGAAGAACATCAGATTGTTACTGCTCCTGCGAAAGTATTTAGCTCACAAAGTGCTCTGCAAGATGCATACACGCGTGGCGAATTAAACCAAGACTTTATTGCTGTGCTAAAAGAGCAAGGCCCTAAAGCGAAAGGCATGCCAGAGCTACATAAGCTAACGCCAGTAATGGCAACGCTTCAAGATGAAGGCTTTAAAGTCGCCATTGTTACTGACGGCCGTATGTCGGGTGCATCTGGTAAAGTACCTGCAGCTATTCACTTAGCGCCAGAGGCTGTTGAGGGCGGTATTATAGCTAAAATTCGAGAAGGTGACTTAGTGACGCTTGATGCGCCAAACGGAATTTTGAAAGTACATGTTAGCGATGAAGAACTTGCAAAACGTGAACTAGAACTTAGCCAACCAAGTGCAACATTTGGTACGGGTCGTGAATTATTTACAGGGTTTAGAAATATCGTAAGCAGTGCCGATTTAGGGGCGAGTGCTTTTGGACTTGAATAAAAATTAGCCATACTGGGTAATGAGGAACAAGTAATGAGTATTGAAAAAATCTTAGCATCGGCACCAGTGGTGCCAGTGGTTGTAATCGAAAAATTAGAAGATGCTGCACCACTTGCTAGAGCGTTATATAACGGCGGTTTAAAAGCCTTAGAAATTACACTACGTACACCAATTGCCGCAGAAGCTGTAAAGATAATGAAAGCGGAAGTACCAGAAGCATATGTTGGCACTGGAACAGTTGTAGATAAAGCAAGCTTTGATCTTTCAGTGGCTGCGGGTGCTGATTTTATGGTGAGCCCAGGTGTTAGCGATGAGCTGATTGCTTTAGCAAAAGAGTCAGATATACCATTTTTACCAGGCGCTGCAACGGCGAGTGAAGTTATGCAGCTTGCGTCGCATGGTTTTAAGTTTTTAAAATTCTTCCCTGCAGAAGCCGCGGGCGGAACAGCAATGCTTAAATCAATCGGTGGCCCATTACCACATATTACTTTTTGCCCAACTGGCGGCATTAGCCTAGCAACTGCACCTAATTATTTAGCGCTTAACAACGTTATTTGTGTTGGTGGTACTTGGATGCTAGATAAACAACTAATTGAAAATAAAGACTGGCAAGCAATTGAAGCGCTTGCTCGCCAAGCAAGTGAACTTAAATAGGAGTCTAAAATGATTAATGTAGCAATTAACGGTTATGGCCGTATCGGTCGCAATGTATTACGTGCACTTTACGAGTCAGCTCAAAACAACGAAATTAAAATTGTCGCAATTAACGATTTAGCACCAGCTAACGTAAATGCACATTTAACGCAGTATGACTCAGTTCATGGTATTTTTTCTAAAAAAGTAACACTTGAAAACAACACTATGCTAATTGGTGATGACGTAATTACGTTAACGCAAGAGCGTGATCCTGCAAACTTACCGTGGAAAGAGCTAAACGTAGATATCGTTTTAGAATGTACTGGTTTTTTCACTAAACGTGATGACGCTGCTAAGCACATTACTGCAGGCGCTAAAAAAGTAATCGTATCTGCTCCAGGTACTGGTTTAGATGCAACAGTAGTACATGGTGTAAACAGCGACGTAATTAATGCTGATAGCAATATCATTTCTAACGCTTCTTGTACTACTAACTGTTTAGCGCCAATTGCAAAGGCAATTAACGACACTGTAGGTATTGAACAAGGTAGCATGACAACTATTCACGCTTACACCAACGATCAAAACTTATCTGACGTTTACCACCCAGATTTATACCGTGCGCGTAGTGCAACTCAATCTATGATCCCAACTAAAACAGGTGCTGCGGCAGCTGTTGGTTTAGTATTACCAGAACTTGCTGGTAAATTAGACGGTATGTCGGTACGTGTACCTACAATCAATGTTTCTTTAGTTGATTTTACGTTTATCACTAAGCGTGATACGACTACAGAAGAAATCAATGCAATCATGAAAGAAGCATCAACGGGTTCAATGAAGAGTATTTTAGAATATAACGAGCTTCCGCTTGTTTCTATCGACTTTAACCATAACCCAGCGTCGTCTATCTTTGATGCAACGCAAACTAAAGCCAATGGCAAACTAGTTAAAGTAATGGCTTGGTACGACAACGAGTGGGGTTTCTCAAACCGCATGTTAGACCAAGTTAAAGCATTAGGTCAGTACTTATAATTGACCTTGTAAAAGTTTAGCTTTATCCAACCAAGCCACGCATTGCGTGGCTTTTTTGCGTTTGGTTTATCTGTATATTTGCAATTCAAAATTAGCAGGGAACTATTTGTATTTTTTATACCCTAAATTTTGTTAATATGTGGGTGTGTAAATCAATGGAATTTCGTTGTATTTAATCAACTCAACGACGCAAGGAATAATAAAAATGATCAGAGCTTTATCGCGAAAAGTATTTCGCACAAATCATCTTCAGATAGGTGAGGGCAACATAAGTGGCTACATAGCCTGCTTTTTAGCAATACTGAGTTGCTTAGGCGTATTAGCGTTTCACTTCCCTGAATACTTAACCACACCAGAGCTGAGAAAAAGCTACAGCGTCGACTTTTTACGTCAGCTTATGTTTGCATCATTATTGGTCTCGGGTAGTCTAGGATTACTTAACTTTGTGCGTAATACCAATAAGCGTTTAGGGGCTACAGCGTGGTTTTTTATTTTACTCGCTATCATGTTTGGCGGACCAAACGTTGAAGTAAACGAATTTGCTACCGACACACCTTATATAGGGCTTGATTGGTTTATTTTAGATTTACTCGGCTCAACACTTATATTTATTGTGATTGAAAAGTTATTACCTCATCGTAAAGATCAAAAAATATTACGTAGCGAATGGCGAGGCGATTTAAACCACTTTTTTGTAAATCATTTAATTATTGGTTTTGTATTACTCGTTACTAACCACTTTGTGCATTATGGCTTTGGCTGGGCTGTATCATCTACAGTACAAGGCTATATAGAGCAAACACCCTTTGTAGTGCAGTTGTTTTTAATAATACTTGTGGCAGATTTAATGCAGTATTGGGTGCATCGTGCCTATCACGAAGTCCCTTTATTATGGCGCTTTCATGGCGTACATCACAGTGCTAAAGAAATGGATTGGTTAGCGGGCTCTCGCCAGCATATTCTTGAAATACTCGTAACGCGCAGCTTAGTGCTCACGCCTATATTTGTACTTGGTTTTTCACAGCAAATAATTAGTTTGTACGTAATAATTGTGGGTTTACAGGCTGTGTTTAACCATGCAAATGTACGTGTGAAATTTGGCTGGCTAAAGTATTTTATGGTTACACCGCAATTTCACCATTGGCATCATGCGTCAGATAAAGCCGCGATTGACCGAAATTACGCTGCACATTTTTCGTTTTTAGATTACGCGTTTGGTACTGCTGTTAAAGGCCAAAAAGAGTGGCCACAAGCGTATGGTGTAGTCGGGGATTACATGCCCGTAGGTATGCTTAAGCAACAGATTTACCCGTTTAAGCGCACTAAATAAGTTCGGAAAATCCGAATAAACATAAATTAAAAGCGAGCAAGGTGTTACATTTTGCTCGCTTATATTATTAATATTAAATTTAT
Source organism: Pseudoalteromonas sp. BSi20495 (assembly GCF_000241185.1). Taxonomy (NCBI): domain Bacteria; kingdom Pseudomonadati; phylum Pseudomonadota; class Gammaproteobacteria; order Alteromonadales; family Pseudoalteromonadaceae; genus Pseudoalteromonas; species Pseudoalteromonas sp. BSi20495. The sequence continues at coordinate 43,149 of NZ_BADY01000017.1, read as the reverse complement.
TTTAGCTCTGCTAATAACTCAGTAAATGTAGGTCTTTGATTTAATGTAGGTTGCATGGCATATTTTGCCATATCGGACATTTTAACAAAGAACGCACTTTGCCTATCATCGCCAGTTACTGTGCCTAATAAGTCTTCAATTAAACACCCTAATGCACGTACTTCAATTAACTCGATTTGCTTTTGTTGATAATCACTTAACATGACTAAGTTTGTGGCTGCACCAAAATCACCAAATAAAACATCAGCATCTTTGTTTATCATGGTGTTATGTGCATACACATCGCCATGACTTACTTTACGAACATGCAAGTGATGCAGCGTACTTACCATTTGCTGTACAATTTTTAAAATAGCTTGAGTTGAGTAATGGCAATCATCATTAAAGGTATCACGCGTACAGGTTTCAAGGCTTGGAGGCAGGCCTAAATTAGCGAAGCTTTTATCTATTAGCTCCATCACTAAACCTAGCTGATCACTTTGTTCAATGTAGGCAAGGACTTTAATTAAATTAGCGTGATCGCCTGCTTGTAAGCAGCAATTCACTTCATCAAGCGGGTAGCCGTCGCTGGTAATTGCGCCTTTAAATAATTTAATCGCTATAGCGTTATCAGCCGATTTTGCTAAGTGAATAACGCCTGATGCACCTTGGCCAATAACATGACTAAGCGTGTAATCGTTAAGAAGTTTATTTTCTAAGCTGCATTTTGTAAGGCACTGGGCTTTATTAAAATCGTTACCTGCAAACGCAAGCCAAGCAAGTTTAGGCAGGTCAAACAGCCAGTCGTCTACATGTGTTAAGTTATTGGCAGAGAGCCTAACAAGCTCAAGGCTTTTACACTGCGCCATGCTACTTGGCAGTTGCTTAAGTCGATTGCCTGCAAGCGCAAGCTTTTTAAGCTGGGTATAATTACCAAAATCTTCAGGCAATTCGTTTAACGTATTATCGGTGAGTATTAGCCACTCAATATTTTTTGGCAGGCTGTTTAAAGCAAATTCAGAAATTTGGTTACCTTTAAACGCGACCATAATCAAAGCAGGGCATTTAGCCAGCACAGCAGGAATATGCTTAAACTGATTAAACGATAAAAACACACGCTTCAGGTGTGTTAAACAGGCAAATTCATCAGGTAGTGTTGATAAGTTATTATTTGATAAATCGAGAACTTCAAGCGTGTCAGCTAAGCTAAAAATTTCTTCAGGAAATGTCGTTAGCTCTTCTACTAATTGCAGGCGAGTAGCACCAACAAGTTTGCCACTTTTAAGCTCTTTAAGGGAGTTCATATTAATACCATGTTCTAAAAATGAAAAAGCCAACATAGCTGTTGGCTTAAAGTCGTTCTAACTTACTAAATTGCTCTTTAGAATTGCGCGTTATGGTAAACGTTTTGTACGTCGTCGCAATCTTCTAACATGGCTAAAAAGCGTTCCATAACTTCAACGTCTTCGCCTTCAATCGGCGTTTCAATTTGTGGCACAAAGCTAATTAGGTCTTCGTCAAATTCAGTCACGCCCATTTCTTCAAGCGCTGTACGTGTATTGTTGTACTCTGTATGAGGAGCAAAAACAGTAACTTTACCGTCATCTACTTCTACGTCAGTTACATCAACATCAGCCATCATAAGAGCTTCAAGTACTGCTTCGTCGTCATCACCGTCAAATACAAAAATAGCAAGGTGATCAAATAAATGTGAAACAGAGTTTTGAGCGCCAATTTTAGCATTTGCTTTGGTAAAACAAACACGTACATCAGCAAAGGTACGCTTGTTGTTGTCTGTTAAACAGTCAACAATAATCATACTGTTACCAGGGCCGTAACCTTCGTAACGTGTTGCTGCGTAGTCTTCACCGCCGCCGCCTTTTGCTTTGTCGATTGCGCGGTCAATAACGTGTGCTGGTACTTGGTCTTTTTTAGCGCGTTCAATTAAACGACGTAATGATAAGTTACCATCTGGATCTACACCGCCGTTTTTAGCACAAATATAAATTTCTTTGCCGTACTTAGAATAAACTTTAGTTTTAGCACCCGCAGTCTTAGCCATTGAATCTTTTTTGTTTTGGTAAGCTCTTCCCATCTGCGTTTCGCCTTAATATATGTAAATAATAGAATAAAATTATAATGCGTATTCTAAAGGTAAATGCATTCAAGGGCTAGTAAGTATTAAAACAGATTAAAACGGTAACGTTTAAAGTCCATCTAAAGTGTATTTTATTAATGGGATCATCGAGGGTTCTAGACGTTGGAATTATATCTATTATGTGTAAATTTAATTCAATAAAAAAGCAACCTGTATAACAGGTTGCCTTACTAAGTAATAAAAAGTAAGTGTAACTTACCAAATACGCACACGTTCATCTTCAGGAAGGTATAACGCATCGCCTGGTTTTACATCAAACGCTTTGTACCATGCATCGTGGTTACGTGGCGCCTGTGCTCTAAAGCGACCTGGAGCATGTGTGCCACCACGAAGTTGGTTAAGCATACTTTGCTCAGTACGTTTTTCTTTCCATACTTGTGCCCACGCTAGGAAGAAACGTTGATCGCCAGTAACACCGTCAATAACAGGCGCTTCTTTACCATTTAAACTCAGCTTGTACGCGTGATAGGCCATTGATAATCCACCTACATCACCAATGTTTTCGCCAAGGCTATTTCGACCATTAACAAAATTACCTTCAATTGGCTCGTACTTACTGTACTGCGCAGCCAGTTGTTCGGCTTTTTTGTCAAATGCAGCGCGGTCAGCATCAGTCCACCAGTTACGTTGCACACCGTTTTCGTCTGATTTTGAACCTTGGTCGTCAAACCCATGACCCATTTCGTGACCAATTACAGCGCCAATGCCGCCATAGTTTACAGCCGGATCAGCATTTGGATCGAAAAAAGGTGGCTGTAGTATCGCAGCCGGAAATACAATTTCATTAAACGAGCTATTGTAGTAAGCGTTTACGCGTTGTGGCGTCATGCCCCAGCGGTTACGATCTGTTTTTTGTAGCTCTTTTTCAACACTTTCTGCGTGGAAAAATTCACGCATGTTTTTCACATTACCGATTAAATCGTTTTTAGTAATGCTTAAACCATCATAAGACTGCCAAACATCGGGATAACCAATTTTTGGTACAAATGCAGCCAGTTTAGCGCGCGCATTTACTTTAGTTTCATCGCCCATCCACTCTAGGTTATCAATACGTTCACCAAGAGCTGTTCGAAGGTTTTCAACCAGCTCTGACATTTGTTGTTTTGATGATTCAGGGAAGTAACGTGCTACGTATATTTTACCAATAGCAAAACCAAGCGAACTTGTGCCTGACATTTGACTTATTGCACGTTTCCAACGAGGGCGAGGCTCTTGTTGTCCGTTTAGTTCTTTACCAAAAAAAGCAAAGTTAGTATTAAATACGTCTTCTGATAGTAAACCTGCGTTACCGCTAATAGCGTGATACGTTAGGTAGTCTTTCCATACTGCAATATCTTCTTGATTGATTAGCTCAATCATCGCTTTTATAGGTTCAGGTTGAGAGACATTTAACTGAGGTACTTTATAACCTGTTTGCGCAAAATATAAATCCCAGTTAAAACCAGGATAAGCAGTGCTTAAATCAGCGCGTTCAATTTGGTTTAGCGTTAAATCGCGATTACGGCGCTTTTCACGAGGCCAATGACCTTGTGCAATTTTGGTTTCAAGATCAACAATTGCTTGAGCACGCTCTGCGGTATTTTTTACTCCTGCAAACTCAAGCATGTCAGCAATGTGAGCAACATAAGCTGTACGGGTTTTAACAAAGCGCTCAGCGTCTTCAAGGTAGTAAGAACGATCGGGTAGGCCTAAACCACCAGCACCTAGTGACATTTCATATTTATTAGGGTCTAGGCGATTAAACCACATGCCGCCGCCAAAAGGGGCTTTATTACCGGTTAACCAAGACTTACCAAACATCTCAGCTAAATCGTCGGTCGACGATATATCATTAATTTCACTTAATAATGGCTTGATTGGCGCCACACCTAGTTTATTAAGTGTTTCGGTATCCATGTAGGCGTTGTAAAAATCAGCAACGAGTTTTTCTTCTGCGTTTAAATCTTTGCGTGCTGCTATTTCTTCAATAATAGCTTTAACATCGTCTTCGCTTCGCTCAGCTAATCCAGAAAATGCACCATAGCGGGTTTTATCTGCAGGCATTTCGTAGTTGTCATACCACGTGCCGCTGGCATACATAAAAAAGTCATCGCCTGGTTTAACGGCTTCGTTACGGGCTGTTAGATCAACACCAAAACTACCTAACTCTGCTTTTTCTGTCACTGCTGCAGTGGCTACTTTAGGTTGTTGCTCTTCTGTTTTTGTTGTTTGCGGCTCTGAACAACCGGTAATAAATGTGGCAGCTAATGCTGCGGCAATTAAACTCTTTTTCATTACTTACTCCTGAGTATCACTGATTGAATTAAAGCAGCAGTGAATCATTTTTATTGTTACGAATATTTAACTTATCGATTGTTATTGATATTAATCAGACAAACAAACCTTTTGAGGTGAATCACCACAGTGCTCGATAAAACTAATATAGGAGAAAAGAGAAAGGCTAATAGGTTCTATAAACGCTTTATTTAGCTCGAATACTTGAAAGTATCCGAGCTAAGAGGGGTTACACTCTATTTACTTTTTATGCTGAAGCTCCCACATACGGGCATATTCTCCGGCGATAGTAAGTAACTCATCGTGCTTACCTTGCTCAATAATTTGTCCGGCTTTGAGCACAATAATGGTGTCTGCATCGGTAATAGTAGATAACCGATGAGCAATAACAATACTCGTATGGTTACTGGCAACTTCACGCATTGCTGCGAGAATTGCTTGCTCAGAATGAGAGTCGAGTGCAGATGTTGCTTCATCAAAAATTAAAATAGGGGACTTTTTCAAAATGGCGCGGGCAATGGCAATACGCTGTTTTTCGCCGCCGGATACTTTTAAACCGCGCTCGCCAACCAGTGTTTTATCGCCTTTATCAAGTGTGCCTATAAAGTCTTTTAAATGCGCCATAGCAATGGCTTCATCAATTTCAGCATCGCTTGCTGATGGTCTGCCGTAAGCGATATTTTCACGAATCGTGGTGTTAAACAGCACGGTGTCTTGCGGGACTATTGCAATGGCTTTTCGTAAACTATTAAGTGTTACTGAGTTTATTGCTTGATTATCGATACTAATTTCACCACCGCTTACATCATAAAAACGATAAAGCAGTCGCGCTAATGAACTTTTACCTGCCCCACTGGCACCAACAATGGCTACTTTGCTGCCTGCTTTAACATTAAAGCTAAGATTATTAAGAATAGGGCGATGCGCATCGTAACTAAAACTTACATTATTAAATGTTATTTCACCTTGTCTAATATTGAGTTCTTTAGCATTAAGTGCATCGGTTATTTGTGGTTTTTTGTTAAGTAGTCCAAGCATGTTTTCAAGGTCGGTTAGCGCGCGTCTTATTTCGCGGTACACAAAACCTAAAAAGTTAAGCGGTAAAAACAACTGAATCATATACGCGTTAATCATCACAAGTTCACCAATAGAAAGCGTACCTGCAACTACCTCGGTTGAGCCCAACCACATTAACGCGGTAATAGCACAAGCAATAATAAGTGCTTGGCCTGAGTTGAGGGCGAGCAACGACATTCTATTTTTTAAACGGGCTTTTTCCCAGTTTGCTAAAAATGTGTCGTACGTTTTTGCTTCAAACTGCTCATTATTAAAATACTTTACAGTTTCATAATTAAGTAGGCTGTCTATGGCGCGGGTATTACTTTGATTGTCGGCAGCATTTGCTTCTCTAATAAAGCGGTTTCTCCACTGGGTAACAACCACCGTAAAGGTAATATAAATAGCAACTGCCAATAATGTAATAAGCGCAAACCAAACAGAAAACAACGTGCCAAAAATAATCGCAACAGTCAGTATTTCAAATAAAGTAGGCACAATGTTAAACATTAAAAAGCGCATTAAAAAACTTAACCCGCTAGTACCGCGTTCTATATCGCGGCTAATACCGCCAGTTTGCCTGTCTAAATGAAAAGCCAGCTCAAGTGAGTGCAAATGCTTAAATACCTTTAAACCAATATCACGCATGGCGTGCTCGGTTACGCGAGAAAATACAGCATCTCTTATTTCACCTAAAAATACGCTAGCAAAACGCAGTGCACCGTACATTAATAACAATAAAGCGGGAATAACTAACAGTGGGTTAATCGACTTATCTACAGAGTCTATTATTTCTTTAAGCGCCCAAGGCATTAACAGCGTGGCACCTTTTGCGCCAATAAGCGCCATAAGTGCAATAAAAACACGGCCTTTAAATTTTGTAAGGTAGGGCCACAGTGTTTTTACACTTTGGCGTAAATTCATGGCGTCTGGTCGTTTTTCTGTGCTTTGTCTGGGGCGCATTAGCGATCTCTGTTAAAACTAAATACTTAATTAATAAGCATTGTATTTTAAATGCTTGCCCTTATATACTACGCATCCCTTATTTTAGTTTTAAAACGTGAATGTTTAAATTTAGAGTGTTTTTAACTGCCTTTTTGCTACTTGCTGCACTTTTTAGTGTGCAGAGCAATGCTATGGGCGCCTCACAAAATTTAAATATTACTGTTAGTACGCAGGTTTCGCTTACTGATATTGGCGATTTAACTAAAATACAGCCTATTAGTAAGTCTGTAGATACTTCGCAACATAAAAAAACGCATCAAACCGATTTTGACGCGCACCAACCAAGGTTAACTGCCAATAATTCATCATTGTTTTTGCACACTGTTCAAAGTGAGCCAGAATACGATGTGGTTTTTGAATTTTTTGCTCAAAATCTTGTTAGGCATATATTCTTACGACCAAGAGCGATTAATCCTATACAGCCTTGGTATACGCTTGTAACTAATAGTAAAAAGTCGCGCTTGAGTGGCTGGAAAGACGTAAACTTACTCTACAGAGCTGTAACTACCTACCACGCTTAATTTTCCTTATTTAATTTTATTAGGTTTTAACTTTTAAAGTTTTAGCCTGCAGATTAATTGTGCTTTTAAAAAGTACGTTGCTAGCTTTGCTGGCAATAAGGATTCAACATGTTAAGTTTTAAAAAAGATAAAAAGCCGTCTACGGCTAAGTTCAAATTAAGCTATATAGCCATGCTAATAGTATTGGTTTTATTAGCTATTAGCGCATTACCAAATTTATACCCAAATAAATCGTGGTTGCACGTAAGTAATACGCCGCACAGCGAAACGCAATCTTTACCGAGCACTAAAACGCTAGTTACTTTTTTGAATAACCAAGGGCTTGAGGTTGAGCAGGGTTTAGATAAGCAATCGACTATTAATGTACTTTTAAACGAGCCAACTAAAAGCGCTCAGGCGCAAGCGGCTATAAAAGCGCAATATCCAAACACGCAAGTAAAAATTGTTGAGCATGCAACCAGCCCTACATGGTTACAAGATTTTGGTTTATCACCAATAAAGCTGGGCCTTGATCTAAATGGCGGTGTGCTATTTGTACTAGACGTAGATTTAGATAAAGCCGTTGATGAGCAATTAGTCAGTGCGTATCAACAAGCTAAATCAATCATCATTAAGCAAAAAGCACATGGCGTAAAAGCGCAGCAAACTCAGCACGGGTTTGAAATAAACGCATTGCCTAATGCAACCGACAAGTTAACCCCAGTTATTGAAGAGCTACAAAGCCGATTTGCTAATTTAGCCGTTGTAACAAGCAATAACGGCAGCGTTAAAACTGCCAAATTTAGTTATTCAGAGCAAGGCCGCAGCAGCTTTGATAAAGAAGTAATGGGGCAAACCCTCACAACCCTTCGTTCACGTATTGAAGAGTTAGGCATTACCGAAGCGGTAACACAGCGCCAAGGAAAGCACCGCATTCGCATAGAGCTACCAGGCGTGCAAGATCCAACCGAAGCAAAACGTATTATTGGTGCAACAGCATCGCTTGGTTTTTATCAATTAAAAGAAATTGGCGGGCAAACATTTAATATGCAATCGGGCGGAACCATAAAGCTCGATCCTGTGCCAATTTTTACAGGGGACCATATTAATAATGCAAACATAGGCCGCGACGATTGGGGTAAACCACTTGTACAACTAAGCCTAGACGGCCAAGGCGGGGATGCAATGTCGGCGTTTTCAAAAGCCAATATTGGTAAGCCAATGGCGACGGTTTACTCTGAGTACTCTCAAAATGCTAAAGGCGAAGTAGTTAAAAAAAGCGAAGTTATTAACGTTGCCAATATTGCTCAGCATTTAAGTTCGCATTTTAGTATTACCAATATGAAAAGCCAACAAGCGGCAGCCGATCTGGCATTATTACTACGTGCAGGCTCGCTTACAGCACCCGTTACAATTGTGCACGAACAAACAATAGGGCCAAGCCTCGGCAGCGAAAATATTAGTAATGGCTTAGCCGCGCTTATGTTAGGTATGGGTATTACCCTTGCATTTATGGCGCTTTGGTATCGTCGTTTAGGCCTTATTGCAAACGTGGCACTTATATTAAATTTAACGTCGCTTGTGGGCTTAATCTCATTATTACCAGGGGTTGTGTTAACCCTGCCGGGTATCGCTGGCCTGGTGCTAACCATAGGTATGGCGGTAGACACTAACGTAATAATATTTGAACGCATTAAAGAAGAACGTCGCCAAGGCCGTGCACCATACCAAGCTATTCAAGAGGGGTATAAACAAGCCGCAAATACAATATTTGATGCCAATATAACCACCATGATCACCGCACTTATTTTATACGGCATAGGCTATGGGCCAGTTAAAGGTTTTGCCATTACACTCGCACTGGGGCTTTTAACGTCTGTATTTACAGGTGTGTACGTATCAAAAATATTAAGCCAAACGTTGTATTTAAAAATGGGTAAAAAAGTAGGAGAAAAAGCACATGCTTAACACTTTTTTGAAAGGTGAAAAGGGTACACGTTTACGTTTTATTGGCATGCTTTTAAGCGCTATATTAGTGCTGCTATCAGTATTTACGCTTACGCAAAAAGGTTTAAATTTTGGCCTAGATTTTACCGGCGGTTATTTAACTGAGTTTACAACCAGCCAAAGTGTTGAGCTAAAAGAGCTTCAATCGTTTATTGCTAAAAATCACAACGGTGAGTTTGAGCTAACCGCGCAAGGTAATAGTCATTTTCAATTAAGAGAAGCGCCAAGTGCATCAACTACATCAACAGCAGCAGCTAATAGCCTTGATTGGCAAAGCGCCGTTACACAAAACGATGATATAAACGCACAGGTGTTATCGTCAGCTTATATTGGCTCACAAGTGGGCGATGAGTTATTTGATCAAGGTTGTTTAGCCATGTTTGCTGCAATGATTGCAGTAATGATTTACCTTGCAGTGCGTTTTGAGTGGCGCTTAGCCGTTGGCTCTGTGGTTGCGCTAGTGCACGATTTAATACTCGTACTTGGATTATTTTCACTATTACAAATTGAATTTAACCTAACCGTACTGGCAAGTTTACTGGCTATTATTGGTTACTCACTTAACGACTCAATAATAGTAGGGGATAGAGTACGCGAGCTTTTACGTGTTCAATCAAACAATGTACTTAGCCCAGCGACTATTATTAATAATGCGATTAAAAGCACACTAACGCGCACCTTAATAACGTCGGGTACCACACTTGCAACGGTTGCGAGCGTTTGGTTGCTTGCAGGCGCACCACTGCAAGGCTTTGCTATAGCATTATTTACCGGCATTGTAGTGGGTACGTTCTCGTCTATTTGTATAGCGGCAACCTTGCCGGAGCTATTGGGTTTAAGCGCTAAAAACTACGAAGTTAAAGTAGATGCCCACACGCAAACATTATTAGATATGCCATAAGGTTTTTAATAAAGCACAAGCAAAGAGCTACACCAACTAACGGCTCTTTGCTTGTTTAATGTTTATTTAAACCCCGCACAAGTATTCCCACCTAACTTGCGGGGTTTAAAACAATGGTTTTAAGCCTCGCAAAAATGTTAAACTAGCGGCCTTATTTTTACAGCCTGTATTGTATTAATCCCCATGAATAAAACCCACGTTATCGAACATCTTCGTTTTGCGCTAGAAGCGCAGCTTACAACAGCAAAAGTAGCGGCAAAAACCGCGCACGACACCGCCACACATGAAGAAAACATAGCCGAAAACAAATACGATACCCTCGGGCTCGAAGCCGCTTATTTAGCACAAGGCCAAGCCCAGCGCGTAAACGATTGCTATAAAAGCATAGAATTGTTTGAGCCTGCCTTTAACGAAAAACCAACCGACAAAATAGCTATCGGTTCGCTGGTATGTTTAGAAAATGATAACGCAGCCCAAAAATGGTTTTATTTAGGCCCCGCAGCTGGTGGGTTAACAGTAAACGTTAAAGAGCACGCAATAGCTGTAGTAACACCCGGCGCACCAATGGGTAAGCAGTTATTAAATAAACAGATTGATGATGAAATTACGTTAACAATTGCAGGTAAAGCCAACGAATATGTGGTGGTAGAGATTTTATAAAGCTTTTTTAAGTGAAGCGCCATCCGACCTACGTCAATGCTTTAATACCTGACGTGGTGTGTATTTCAATTTGTACAAAGGCATATAATGAAAAGTACCTAATAGTTTAAAAATGAGCAGGGTTGACGTTAGGTGCTCCCTTTTTAATTGATTTTAGTGGTTTTACAGCCTCGTTAGTTGAATTTCCCAAGTTGGCTACTCGGTGCTACTATAGTGATACATCTGTTTGGGGATTATTATGAGAGTAGAACTAGTAACAACATTGAAGCGTCAAGCAACGAAGATATTATCTGAACTTCATTCCTCTAAAGAACCTGTGTTGATAACTGAACATGGGCAACCATCTGCATACTTAGTAGATGTTGATGATTATGAATTTATGCAAAAGCGTATGCAAATTCTTGAGTCTCTTGCAAAAGGAGAGCAGGCGATAAGTCGTGGTGAAACCATCTCGAATGTTGAAGCTAAAGATAAAATGAATAAATGGCTGAAATAATTTGGACTAATCCAGCTTTGGATGATCTTAACGATATTGCTGAATATATCGCATTAAGCAATTTGCAGTCAGCGAAAAAATTGGTTTCCAAAATATTTGAAAAAGTTGAACGTCTCGAACTCTTTCCTGAATCAGGTAAAAAACCAATTGAGTTAGCTAACCTAAATTATCTTGAACTGGTCGTGAATCCTTGTCGTATATTTTACAAAAAAGATAACGATAAAGTATATATTTTGCACGTAATGAGACAAGAACGAGACTTACGAAAATTTTTGTTGCTAACGCAATATGAAGCTAACAAGTAGGTAATCCCTGAGTGAAATTAGTATGACCCCCATACTAATTATTATAAAAAGCAATTATTAAAAAGCCATCCAAACATCTATCAAAACTCCAACTTAACCAATATAAGAACTAAATTATGGTTTGTTTATTAAAAAAATTGCTACACACGTTCCTTAAGTGTTTAATATACCGTACATAAATAATATGGAGGTTGAAATATGAGACATAACAATTGGTCTTGCTCTAAGTGTAATAATAACGAATTTGATACCGGTGAAATAAGAGTTTCGGGTGGCTTTTGGTCAAGAATTTTTGATGTTCAAAATAAAAAGTACACCGCTGTGACATGCAGTCGATGTAGTTTTACTGAATTTTATAAAGGTTCATCATCAACACTTGGTAACGTATTTGATTTCTTTACTGGGTAATCAAAGCTTAAAAAGCACTTTAACTGAAATGTAAACTGATCAGTTCAAGAGATACCTCCTCATTAAGGTAAGGAGGTTAAATGCTTAAATATACCTAAGCGATAATTCGCCTTATTAAATGTATGGTGGACCTTTAGATATACACCAACTAATAGCAGTTAAACAAAATCTATTACACGCACTAATAATAAGCTTCAATAACAGACCATAAGGCTTGGATGAATTTATTTTTATGATTTTTCATCTAACATCCTATATTTTAAATATCCAATTTTAGGTAGCTTTTTTCACAAACTTCGCTGTTACCATCATTTCGCCAATGCCTTCTACTTTACAATCAAGCTCGTGATCTTTTTTATCAAGTACTCTTCTAACGACCGCTTTGGTGCCAATTTTAATTACTTGCGAGCTGCCTTTAATTTTTAAATCTTTGGCTACGGTCACTTTATCGCCATCATTAAGTAAAGTGCCGTTGGCATCTTTTACTAAAATTGCGTCTTCATCATGTGCAGTATTTGGGTTCCACTCATGGGCGCACTCGGGGCAAACAAGCAGTTGTTGGTCTTCATAAACATATTCACATTGGCATTTTGGGCAAGCAGGCAGCGACATTTTTAACTCTCATAAGGTATTGTTTTGCGTATTTTAATCTGCGTTATTAGTTAATCAATATTTTTCATCTTCACGCTAAAAATATCTCGTTTGTGCGTTTTTAAAAAAGGGCATATAAAGCACATGTCGCTTAAGCAATTTAAGCGCTAACTCGTACAGTAGGTACCTGTTAAAGCACCCATCATATTAAGTGATTCGCGCAATGCCCACTTAGTACGATGGGTGTTTCTATTTATAATGCTTAGTAATGTTACTTAAGCATGCTTTTTATATTTTGACTTAACTAGGAAAAGTCGTGTTTAAAACCTTAATTGTGGTTGATAACAACGAGCAAACGCTTGCTCAATCGTTCGAAAATGTAATTACGTTTAATACCTACTTACGTGATTACCCAAAACATAACGAACCAAAAACACGCATTATTAATCTATGCGACTCAAGCCAATACTTGAGCAAAGGTTACTATTGCTCATTACTTGCAGAGGCGCGCAAGCACCAAGTTTTACCCAGTGTAAAAACCATTAATGCTCTTCGTAGTGGCCAAGCTCCTATGTTAAATGTGGGTCAAATAGACGGCACACTTTACTTTGGTAATGCCCAAAACGATTTACAATCAAAAGCGGCAAAGTCGGTATTTAAACAATACCCAGCGCCTATTTTATTTGTTGATGAACAAGGATTATTGCAACAAGGCTCGATGTCGTCTTTAAGCGAGCAGCAGTACAGTGAATTTGTATCCAAGCTAGATAACTTTACTAAAACGCAGTGGCGTATTAGTTCGGTGCAACGTCGTTTTAGATGGGATATGGCAATACTTGTTGATCATAACGAAAAAGTACCACCGAGTGATAAAGATGCCATCGCACGCTTTATTAAAGCTGCGGCTAAACACGGTATTTATGCACAAGCATTAAGCTTTGACGAAATTGACAATATTGCCCAGTTTGATGCGTTATTTATTCGCCAAACTACAGCGATTGACCATCCAACGTATCGCCTTGCGAGCAAAGCGCAAAGCCTGGGTTTAGTGGTTATTGACGATGCTGAGTCTATTTTACGTTGTTGTAATAAAGTGTATTTACACGATGCATTTAATTATCAAAAAGTGCCAAGTTTAAAAACGCTTGTAGTGGCTGATCAAGCAAATGAAACGCTTGAGCAATTAGAAGAAGCGTTTACGTATCCGCTTGTTTTAAAAATGCCTGAAGGGTCGTTCTCAAAAGGTGTGTTTAAAGTTTCAAACCGTGATGAGCTTGCCGCTAAGCTTACAGAGCTGTTTGAGTTTAGCGCATTAGTGCTTGCACAAGAGTACATGTATACCGAATACGATTGGCGAGTGGGTGTGTTAAATGGCCGTGCAATTTATGCATGCCGCTATTTAATGGCGCGTAACCATTGGCAAATTTATAACCACGATGCTAAACGTTTTTTCTCTGGTGGCTTTGAAACATTACCAACCTTTGAGTTACCAAAAGCGGTGTTAGATGCAGCATTAAAAGCATGTAAAACAGTGGGTAGAGGTTTATATGGCGTAGATGTTAAAGAGCATCAAGGCAAAGCATACGTGCTTGAAGTAAACGACAACCCAAGTATTGATCACAAAGTAGAAGACGGCTACTTAGGCGACGAGCTATACATGATCATTATGGATGAGTTTAAACAACGCTTAGAAGCACGTGGTCGTGGGTAATAACATGAGCAACCTTGTTATTCGAAAAGCGCTTAGCAGTGATTTAAATGCACTGGTTGACGTTGAAAATGCTTGCTTTAATAACGATAAATTAAGTCCGCGTAGTCTAAAACGCTGGCTTAGTGCAAAACACGGTATTTTACTCGTTGCCCAAAATGGCGAGCAAGTATGTGGATATGGATTAGTGTGGTGCCATAAAGGGACTCGTTTAGCGCGTTTATATTCGCTTGCTGTAAAACCCACAATGCAAGGTAAGGGGATTGCAAAAGCACTACTTACTAGCCTTGAAAAAGAAACGTGTGAGCGTGGGCGTATTTACCTTCGTTTAGAGGTGGCTGTAAATAACGAAGGTGCGATAGGGCTTTATAAAAGCTTGGGTTACAGAGTGTTTGGTCAATACAGCGATTATTACGATGACCACAGTGATGCCCTACGAATGCAAAAAAACATTCGACAAACAAGTGAGTTAAAAGTGGCACGTTTAACGCCGTGGTATCAGCAAACTACCGAGTTTACTTGTGGGCCTGCTGCGCTATTAATGGCAATGGGTGCACTTGAGCCAACAACTGAGCTAACTCAATCACATGAGCTGGCACTTTGGCGTGAAGGTACCACCATTTTTATGACATCGGGTCATGGTGGTTGCCATCCGTTTGGTTTGGCGCTTGCCGCTAATAAGCGTGGTTTTAAAAGCGAAGTAATGGTTAATACCACAGAGCCTTTGTTTTTAGATGGCGTACGCAACGAAAACAAAAAAGTGGTGCTTGCCACAGTGCATCAGCAATTTGTAGATGGTATTGCACAGGCAAATATACCGCTTACGTATAAAGATGTAGAGCTTGAGCATATTGAGCTGTGGTTAAGTAAAGGCTTTAGTGTGCTGTTATTAATTAGTACATACAGTTTTGATGGTAAAAAATCACCACATTGGGTGTGTGTTACGCACCTTGATGAGCACTGCGTGTATGTTCACGATCCATTTTGTGAGCCTGGTAACGATAAACAGCTCGCAATAGATTGCCAATATGTACCTATTGCACGAAGTGATTTTAGTAAAATGTCAGCGTTTGGTAGCCAACGTTTAAGAACGGCGGTGGCTATAGCTAATAAAATATAAGGTTAACAGTGACTTTTTTAGATTTAATTGATGTAGCCCCGTATTCGTGGGCAGCTATTGGTACTGCGGCTTTTTGCGGTGCCATTATTGGAATAGAGCGCCAATTGCGTGGTAAACCTGTCGGTATTCGTACATCAGCGTTAATAACCTTGGGTACGTATTTGTTTTTATCCACTGCGTTTAATTTACAGGGGGATGTAATAGATCATTCTCGTGTAGTGGGGCAAATAATTACAGGTATTGGCTTTTTAGGGGCAGGCGTTATGCTCGCAAAAGATGGTGCGGTAGTTGGCGTTACATCAGCCGCGACTATTTGGGTGCTTGCATCAATAGGCGTTATGATAGCGACCGAAAACCTTGGCGCTGCAATAAAACTCTCGGTGCTGGTGGTCGGTATTTTATACGGTGTAGACGTACTCGAAGCTAAATTTAAAAGCTTAAGCAAAGGCGTACACACTAAAGTAAAAAACTATCAAAAACGTTACTATCGAAAAGAATTTAACGAATCAGAACGCCACTAAAAGTGGCGTTTTTTAGTGCTATTGAAATTAGTACTATTCGAACAAGCACTATAATTAGCCAAATAACTTTCTCCTAACTACTTTTCTGTAACCACTGGGTGTTTGGCTTAATACTTTTTTAAACACGCGGGTTAAATGCCCTTGGTCGTTATATCCTACTTCTAAAGCCACTTCTTGAATTGATAAATTTGATGATGCTAATAACTCCTTCGCACTTTCTACACGTAATTGCTGCCAATACTCAATAGGGCTTTGATTAGTAGCGGCTCTAAAACGGCGGGTAAAAGTACGATAGCTTAAGCTAAATTGGGTAGCAACTTCTTGCAAGTTTAGCTCGGTGGCTAAATTAGTTTTTAGCCAAAATTGAATTTGCGCAATTAGCTCATCGGGGTGGCGGTCAACTGCACCTTCTAAGTAGCGTTGATCTTCGTAGGGTTTACGTATTTCGTGCGAAAAATTACGCTCTACATGCTGCGCGGCGGCTTTTGTGTAGTATTGGCTGATAATATGCACGATCACATCTGCAAGGGCATTAAGGCTTGCTACGGTATACATGCGCTCTGATTGGGTTATAAAAAAGTCGGGCTTTAAGCGCACCTGCGGGTAGTCATGGCTAAATTGTTTGGCGTAATGCCAATGGGTGGTAGCAGGGTGGCCATCAAGTAAGCCAGCCTCAGCTAATAAACAGTTGCCAGTACCTACACCAATTATATGACTGCCTGTGCTAAAGCTTTCACTTAGCCAATCAACTATTTCTTGATTTGTTCGCACCACTGGGCGTGGGTTTCGCCAAATACCCGGCACTATAATTAAATCGCTGTAGAGCGCGTTAGTTGTTATGCAATCAGGATTTATAGCAAGGCCTGCACGGGTGGGTATAGATTCAGCACTTTTAGCCACTAAATTTATAGCAAGTGGCCTAAAGCTTTGCTTATCAAGATGCCCTTTAGCAAAGGCCTCGCCGGCTCTTAGCATTTCTATAGGCAGCGTTAAACTAGTCACTAACAAATGCGGATATACCGCTATAGCAATGTTTAGTGGTGGATTAGTGTGTTTATCAGTCATATAAATGCTCCGACCAGTATCTTTTGGCCTTTTGTGCTGAATATTTGGCTATTAAAGCACAATGTGTGGTGCATAATCCATTTAAACTGCCTCTTCTCCTTATAACACGTTTCTAAAAGGTAAATTATGACAGCATTACCCGTTATAGTAGGCATGGGTGGCATTAACGCCGCTGGCCGTACTTCTTTTCATCAAGGTTATCGCCGTATCGTGTTAGATAGTTTAAATGCTCAAGATCGCAGTGAAACATTTTTAGGCCTCGCCACACTGATGAATCTAGTAAGCGTTGTAAACGGCCAATTACAAGATACACAAGGTTATAATGTTGAGCAAAGCGACATAGAAGCACGCTTTGGTGAGCAAATTATTGCTGGTACACTTATTCGTAAAATTGAAAAAGAACACTTTGATGCCGATGCCACACCATGGCAGCAAAAAATGACACTGAGCGCATCAAGCGATAACGCAATTGTGTTTGAAACGCGTGCTCGCGACTTACCTGCACCTGTTCCAGCTAGCTGGCAAGTTGAAGAGCTTGAAGGCAAAAAAGTTAAAGTAACTATTGCAGCCGACTTAGACGTAAAGCACGACTCAACACGCGATAACCCAATTAAATCTGCTGGGCAATTTCCGACTGGGTTTGATCCATCAGTTATGTATAACAGCCGCTATCAGCCTCGTGGTTTGCAAGCCACTATTTTTGCAGCTACTGACGCGATTAAATCAACTGGGCTTGATTGGCAGCATATTATGAATAGCGTAGAGCCAGATAAAATTGGTACCTATTCAGCATCGGTAATTGGCCAAATGGACGACAAAGGCCTAGGCGGTTTAGTAAAGGCGCGCCAACAAGGCGACCGTGTTAGCACTAAGCAGTTAGCACTGGGCTTAAATACAATGTCTACCGATTTTATTAATGCCTATGTTACGGGCAATGTAGGGACTACGTTTTCGACCTCGGGCGCATGTGCAACGTTTTTATATAATTTACGTGCAGCGGTTAATGACATACAGGCAGGGCGTACACGCGTTGCGGTTGTCGCAAGTGTTGAGTGTGCTATTACACCAGAAGTTGTAGAAGGCTTTGGTAACATGAGCGCACTTGCAAACGTTGAAGGTTTGCGCCGTTTAGATAACTTATCAAATGATGAAGAACCTGATTACCGTAATAGCAGCCGCCCATTTGGCGATAACTGTGGCTTTACATTAGGTGAAGGCGCGCAAGTTGCTATTTTAATGGATGATGCTTTAGCCCTTGAGTTGGGCGCTGATATTATGGGCAGCGTACCGGATGTGTTTGTAAATGCAGATGGCGTTAAAAAGTCGATTACATCACCTGGCCCTGGTAACTATATTACAATGGCAAAATCAGCCGCACTTGCTAGCAGCTTATTAGGTAAAGAAGCACTGCAAGAACGTAGCTTTATTTTAGCCCATGGTTCTAGTACACCGCAAAACCGTGTAACAGAGTCTTTGATTTATCACAAAGTGGCACAAACGTTTGCTATTAATAATTGGAAAGTAACAGCACCAAAAGCGTATGTTGGCCATACTATTGCACCGGCAAGTGGTGACCAGTTAGCGATTGCGTTAGGCATATTTAGTCATAATATTATGCCGGGTATTACCACAATTGATAAAGTGGCTGATGATGTTTATAGCGACCATCTTGATATTCGTAATAGCCATTACGAGTGCACTGATATGGATATTGCTTTTATAAATTCAAAAGGCTTTGGCGGAAACAATGCAACAGCTACTGTACTTTCACCAAAAGTAACAATGCAAATGCTTGCTAAGCGCCATGGCAATGATGTTATGACTAGTTACACACAGAAAAATAGTGTGGTTAGCGCTTCGCAGAAAACGTATCAAACGCAAGCAGATTTAGGCCAGTACGAGCTTATTTATCGCTTTGGCGACGGACTTATTGACGACAACGGCATTGTAATAGACGAGCAAAGTATTCAGTTACCAGGCTTTGAAAAAGCAATTACGTTTAGCACAACAAATTCCTATCAAGATATGTTTTAAGCACACATACTTGTTAGCAAGGCGCTTTTTAAGCGCCTTTTTTAATGTCTATTAAGTTAATGCACTCATAAAAAATATTCAACAGCTTGTATTTAATGGGATGTACGATAGTGATATTTTGTTAAATATTAGAATTGGTACAGATCCACAAACAGACCTATTTATCCGCTCTAAATCGTTCTAAAATTCACAGCGAAACTATTTATTGTATTCATACTTCAGGCGTTCAATGCTCACGCCGAGCTTATCAAAAACAAAAGCAAAAACTACGGAACGTTGATAATTGAAAAAGTTACTTCAATCTATAATGGTGACACCTTTCGCGCTAATATCGCGGGTTTGCATTCTCTGATAGGGGAGAGGATTAGTATTCGCGTAGCGGGTGTCGACACACCTGAAATGCGCGGTAAGTGTAAACAAGAGAAAGATCTTGCTCGCAAAGCTAAGCAAGTAACAGTTGAAGCGCTACGCTCAGCAAAGGCTATTGAGCTTAGGAACACGAAACGTGGTAAGTATTTTAGAATAGTGGCTGACGTATTCGTGGACAACAAAAACTTGACTGACATTCTAATCAGCTCGGGCTTAGGTGTTTCCTATGGCGGTGGCACTAAAGCGAAGGACTGGTGTCTTTGAGGTTTGGTTCGTGTGGGGCGGCTAAGAGCGATAACTGGACACTGAAGCCTTAATTTATTTGTCACTTACCATGGCACCTTGAGAAAGCTTTTCTGCTCCCGCAGTAGCATGAATCAGTACTTGATAACTTCGTATACATATTTCTTTTTTGCTTCAATTCGTTGGCCTCAGATTCTGATATTTTACCGTTTATGAAAGAAGATAAATCATCATCCAAAAATAATTTAGGATTCCATTTATTGGAGATTAAATTTAAAAAGAACGAGTCAGTTGCCGAAGCAATAATCCCAGCAACTGGATTTATAAGACCGATAACATTTGGATATACAAACGATATTGCCTTCGAAGTAATAGTCGATTTACAAGGTTTTAGTAGTTCTTTTGTAACTTCCACTTGATCATATTCTTTATCTTCAATCCAGCTTCTGAAGGTTTTTGCTGAATATTTCTCACGTATTTTTAAAATATCATCAAATGCAATTACTCCATCAGTGAATAACTTATATAAATTTGGAACTCCTTTCATTTTTAGTATCGTTTCAAAGCAATCGGTAGTCTCGCTTTTTACGTTTGAAATAAAGAGTTTAGAGTTAGCATAATCTTTGGAGAAGGAATCTTGAGAAATAGCGCTTACCTCTAACCGCTGTTGAAGCGCATAACCAGTTAATATATCGCAAATTCTTAAAGAAGTGAGTGCTTTTTTAGCAGTGAAGCCCTTAGAAGATATACCGAATTGGTTACAAAAATTATAATCGGATAAGTCCCTATTTACTTCTTCAATTATTGAATTCGGTAATTTATCAATATTAGCAACATCAGCGTCAACCTTTAATTCATTACTTTTGTTCAATAAAACCTGATTTCGTTCTGTAAGATACCTTGCTCTAGCTTGTATGCCTTTATCCTTGTGTTTAATCGATACGTACCCATTAAGTAAATCTTCAAGGGGAGCCAGCCGCATACAATAGCTTAACTTATATTCACCTTCTATTAAGCTATAGGTATAATCATGAAAGTCATAAACAACCCTAATAATACCGCGTTCTAAAAGTTTTAGTGTGTTGTCAAAGCCTAAAAGTTGAAAGCAAGAAAGGTAATCAGGGTGACGAAGGTAAATCGTATCGTGAAGCAAAATACTAGTAAAAAGTTTACTAAACGCTGATTGAATTCCCTTTAATACTTCAAGTTTAGTGACGTGAAAACCAATAAATGTGCTAGGGCTATTATCCCAATGCTTGGATTTATCGTCGTACTTTTTCATGAAGCCAAATTGTTTTGGGAAATTATTTATAATTATTGAAGACATCGTCGTATTTCATCTAACTTTTGATAGATACTAATCTATTATATTTTTCTCGAATAAGCTAATGCACGCTCACGGTACTGAGCCGTACTTTGGCAAAGAGCGAGAAGCGGTCATTGAGATTGGTGCTACGGGAAAACATTCCTTTTTTGCATGCTGAAAAAGCCTTCCCTAAGAACAATATTTATAGCTGGCAATAACTTACACTATTTGCTATTAATAGACCCTCATAGAACAAGGACAGTTTTGCGGAATAAGCGAAAGCACTCTCCGATAAAGTTGTGATCCTCAATTACATCGAAGCCTATACTTGGAATTTATATGGAAAGTAAAAAACATAGTATTTTATATGCCTTTTTTTCAAATTGTTGGAGATATGGTAAAAATAGTAAAGACGAATTGGATAAATTATCAATTGAAGTTATACCTGAAGCTTTTTCGGAAGAAATGCAAAACAAAATATTCTGTCCTATTTGTGCAACTCCTTTAAGTCGAACTCCTGCTCTTAAAAATATTAGCACTAATAATATTTCAGCCCATTTCAAGCATGGAAGTCATGAAAAATATCCAGAGAGTAAAGTTTGTGGTTGGCGTGTTAATGCTCCTGTTGGAATGAAATATAAGAATGAAGAAGAAGTGGGTAAAGCTATAGAAGCTAAAGATCTAGTTGTAGTTAGCAGTTGGCAGTCTGAGCCTCCTTCAAACTCTAGTGATTTAGTGCCAAACGGTGAGTTTTCAAAAACTGCAATTGAAAACAAAAATGGCCCCGAAACATTGATTGCAATTGCTAGGCACACAGGTCGAGAATATAAAGCACCTTCAAATGTTTCAACGGTGATGGCTTTATGTAAAGACTTTCCCCAAAATCTAAAAAGAGGGTTTTATTTTCCTAATTCGCAATATGTGATGTTGTTATCGGACCAGCTTTACTCAACATTAAAGGTTCAAAAGGAGCTACCTAAAAAAGAAACATTATTTTTTGGAAAAATAACTTCCTTTAACCGTCTGAGCCATAGAAATGTATTAAAAATAAAATCAGGCGATTATGAGTTTAAAATTTATTCGGAGCCAAGTTATGATGAAAGGAAATCCATTGATAACACTTCTATAGGTCGTTACATATTATTTTCGGCAACTCTTTATTGGGAGGCAGATAAGAGTGTAGTAGCTTGTAAGGTTTTAAAGTGGGGGGCTTACAGCTTGCTTCCGACAAAGTATGAGCAATTCTTAACCCAATTAAAGTAATCTAGTAATAGTTTTTAAGTTGGGCAAATTACAGTTTGCTGTCTTCTTTCTTCAAACATTATAGCCAACTATAGTTTACCGCTTATGTAAGCGTTAGCCATTATGAATTTAATATTTAATATAATAAAGAGGAAGATATGTCAGCAAGCGAATGGGGTCAAATCTTGACTTCACACATTAAGAATCTTCAATTTTATTGACCACTACAAATGACAGCTCATGGCACACTGCCGCCATTCCTTATAGCCCTGTTCATTAGGAATATCGTTATTTAATATTAAGCTTAATTACCGTACAGGTTTATTCGCTAATCTGAACGTTAACTATATTGAATTTACTTAAACTTTTTTACATACCTAAGCGTTATAAAATTAATAATGGCAAGCAAAATGGCTATTTCGTAACGGCTGTAGGCTACAGCTATACCAATTAAGCCCATATTCCAAATACTTGCAGCGGTTGCTGTGCCGGAGGTTGATTTGTTATTTTTCAAAATTGCGCCACCGCCAATAAAACCAATGCCTGTAATGATGCCCTGTAACATTTTAGATTGAGCTTCTGCGCCATCTAAAACCGACATAGCGATTAATGCATACCCACACGATGCAACAGCAACAAGAGGAAAGGTACGAAGGCCTGCGCCATCATTACTTCGCTCTCTGTCGTAAGCCATGGGTAGTGCAAGTAGGTATGCAATACCTAAGTGTATTAAGTTATCGATGATTTCATTCCACTGTAAATCAATTTCCATTATTGAGCCTGCGCTGGTTAACTTTATTAATAATAAGCAAACAGCAAGCCATGGCATAAATGAATATTAATCAATGAGTTATTGTTAATTCCTGTATTTAACAAGAATTATTGAGGAAACTTTTACATGCCTTTATTACTATTTTACGCAATAGTTAATTTGATCTGAGTTTTAAAGCCCCGTATTCTTTTATCATACTAAAAGACACCTATGTGAACCTTTTGCCTTTAAATAAAACATTAATCACAACAACTAAACTTGAAAAAACAGCGTTACTATTTTGCGCTGGGTTATCTGTTTTTGCTTTTTTATTCCCTGAATTTCTCACAGAACACTTACAACCTACCATTAATAAAATTTTAGGTTATTTAGGATCACCATTTTTTATATTGCAGCTGGTGGGTGTTACAAGAAAGTTTATAAATGATTTTAGGTAGTAATACTTACATTTTTTTACAGAGTTACAATAAAAAACGTATACAATTTAGGTAATATTTTGTTTAGGATGAATGATGAAAACAATTATTGTACTTTTGTTTTTTTATTGCCTTTCTGGCTGTACAGTTGCGGGCGCTATTATTGATGGGCAAGCACAATCTCAGGCGCGTAATGATAAAAATAGTATTAGCCCGGCGCAGTCAACACCTTATAAAAACCCACTAGAGCCAGTACCTACAGATAAAAACGGATTTAACTTTACTGATATGGGATTAAAGATAGATTCGGCTCTTGTTAGCCTAGTTAAAGGGGAAAGCACTACTACGCAAGTATGTAGGCAGGTCACTAAAAGTCTAAAAGAGTGTGTAGAGGTAGAAAAGTCATCTCTACACACTAATGAGTCTAAGCAGTTAAAAACTGATGATGAAATAATAAGTGTTGGTCAATAAAGCTGCTTATAAAAAAGTAGCTATGGTCGTAGCCTGCTTGCATTTCAAGTGTAAGCGGGTAGCCTTTTTTATTTGCAATAGCGACTAAGTTTTCTGGCTTAAGTTGCTCTTGTAAAAAACCATCGGCATCACCTTGACTCACTAACATGGGTAAGTAATGAGCTTGCTCTGCGTTTTTCATCAACTCGCAGCTGTCGTATTGCTTCCAAAGCGCTTTATCATTTCCTAAATAACCAGTAAATGCTTTTACACCCCAAGGGCATTCAATCGGATTTACAATAGGGCTAAAAGCCGAGGCACTTACAAACGCAGTCGGGTTTTTAAGTGCAACCATTAATGCACCGTGCCCGCCCATAGAGTGACCGCTAATTGCTTTTGTGCTTGTTATCGGAAAATGTTGTTCAATCAATGCTGGTAACTCACTAACAACATAATCGTACATATTAAAATGGGTGTTGTAAGGAGCTTGCGTGGCATTTACGTAAAAGCCTGCGCCTTGTGCAAAGTCGTAGCTGTCTTCATTGGGTACGTTCTCGCCACGCGGGCTGGTGTCAGGCGCTACAATAGCAATACCCAGCTCGGCGGCTTTTTTAAATGCACCGGCTTTTTGCATAAAATTTTCGTCGGTACAGGTTAATCCCGATAACCAATAAAGTACCGGTACTTTATTTGCTTCACTTGCGCCAGGTGGTAAAAATACGGCAAAGCGCATAGTGCAATGTGTACTTTGCGAGCTGTGAGTATATTGCTTATGCCAACCGCCAGACACTTTTACACTTGAGATATTTTCTAACATACTTAATCCTTAAAAGCCGTAAACTTAAAAGTATTACGGCTTATTAATAAGCTATTTTACGAATGCAGTTTATTAGTAATGAATGACTGTACGAATACTTTTGCCTTCATGCATTAAATCAAACGCTTCGTTAATATCTTCAAGGCTCATTGTGTGAGTAATAAAGTCGCTAAGAGCAAATTCACCTGCCATGTAACGCTCAACAATTTCAGGAAGTTGTGAACGGCCTTTAACGCCACCAAATGCACTACCACGCCATACACGCCCAGTTACCAGCTGAAACGGACGGGTTGATATTTCTTGGCCTGCACCTGCCACACCAATAATGACCGACTCACCCCAACCTTTGTGACAACACTCAAGCGCTGAGCGCATAACGTCAACATTACCAATACATTCAAACGAGTAGTCAACGCCGCCGTCTGTCATTTCAACAATAACTTCTTGAATTGGCTTGTCGAAATCTTTTGGGTTAATTAAATCAGTTGCACCTAGTTTTGTAGCTAAATCGAATTTAGTGGTGTTTATATCAACACCAATAATACGACCAGCACCAGCCATTTTTGCGCCAATAATCGCAGACAAACCAATACCGCCTAAGCCAAATATAGCAACAGTGTCGCCAGGCTTTACTTTAGCTGTGTTGGTAACTGCGCCCATGCCTGTTGTTACACCACAGCCTAGTAAGCAAATCTCTTCTAGTGATGCTTCTTTATTTACTTTAGCGAGTGAGATTTCTGGCAATACTGTGTACTCAGAAAACGTAGACGTTCCCATGTAGTGATAAATTGGTTGGCCATCTTTAAAAAAGCGTGTAGTGCCGTCTGGCATTAGGCCTTTACCTTGTGTTTCGCGCACGGCTGAGCACAGGTTAGTTTTACCTGAGGTACACATTTTACATACGCCACATTCTGCAGTGTATAAAGGAATAACATGATCCCCCACTTCAACACTCGTTACGCCTTCGCCAACAGCATAAACAACACCAGCGCCTTCGTGACCTAAAATAGCAGGAAATATGCCTTCAGGATCTTGGCCCGATAATGTAAATGCATCGGTATGACACACACCTGTAGCGGTAATTTTTACCATTACTTCGCCTTGTTTAGGCATCATTACATCAACTTCTTCAACGCTAAGTGGTTGATTAGGGCCCCAAGCAATGGCGGCTTTTGATTTAATAAATTCAGACATGTGTTTTATTTCCTTTAACTGGCTATTAAAAAATAATTGTAGACCCAATTTGCTTGGGTGATGTGCTTATTGTATTTGTTTCTCAAATAATGATAATCTCAATTTTATTAAAACACTTTTACAGTATGGTAATAATGGCGCGTTGGAATGGAATAGATGAGTTTATAGCTGTAGGGGAGGAGGGCAGCTTTACCTCGGCTGCAAAAATGCTTGGGCTTTCGGTTGCGCATATTAGCCGCCATGTTACGGCGCTTGAGCAACGTTTAAATACACAACTATTAACTCGTACAACCCGTAAAGTGGTTTTAACTAAAGAAGGTGAAGTGTATTTACATCAAATAAAGCACTTACAACATGCTATGGATGAAGCAACTCAAGGTCTTGCCACGCACCAAACTACACCAAAGGGTAAAATTAAGCTCACAGCACCAGTTATGTACGGAGAGAGCTTTATTATGCCTATAGTGCATAATTTTATGAAGGATCATCCCGAGGTAGAAGTTGTTGCCACATTAAGTAACGAACAAGAAAATTTGTTAGAGGGCGGATTTGATTTAGCCATAAGGCTTGGGCACTTAAAAGATTCGAGCTTAAAAGCGCGTAGGTTAAGTGCGCGGCGCTTTATAATGTGCGCGGCACCACAGTATTTAACGCGATTTGGTGAGCCGCATACTTTAGGCGAGCTAAACAGCCATGAATGTTTAATTGGGAATAGTAGCTACTGGCGCGTAAACGAAAATGGGCGCGATAAACACATTAAAATAGCGGGGCGGCTACAGTGTAATAGTGGTTGGGCGCTGGTGGATGGCGCAAAAAAGGGGCTCGGTATTGTACAGCTCCCAGACTACTACATTGAAAACGAAATTAACTCAGGGCAATTGGTGCCTATTTTAACACCCTATCAACCACAGCAAGAAGGGGTATGGGGCGTATATCCACCAAGGCAGTTTGTGGCCACTAATGTACGGGTATTGCTCGATTATTTAGTTAAAGGGCTTAAAGCTTAACCGCGAATTAATGGTTAAATACATATTGCTGTAAATATAGCCAAGTATCAGATTTTTAAATTATTTCTTACATTTTACGCCATACCCAAAGGCACTTTTTTCGTGCTACTATTGCTCAATACTTTTACGATAAGTGTTAAAAATAATATGTTTCAACCGGTTAGCTTATTTATAGGGCTTAGATATAGTCGCTCATCTAAAGGAAATGCGTTTATATCGTTTATTTCGTTTTTTTCTATTGCCGGTATCGCTATTGGTTTAATGGCATTATTTACGGTAAGCAGTGTAATGAACGGGTTTGAAAATAGCCTAAAAACCAATATGCTTGGACTTATTCCGCATGTTGAAGTTAGCGCAGGTAAAAACACTGCCACTCAAATGGGCACTCTTAAAACCGACCTCGAACAATCTCCTTATGTTGATCATGTAAGCTTATATCGCCACGGCGAAGCTATTTTGCAAACAAATAAAGACTTGCACGGCGTTTTACTACAAGGCCTTTATAACGATAGCGGTTCTTTGTATAAAATTACCGATAAAATAGTGCAAGGCGATTGGAAAACTGTATTAAACAAAAATTACAACATTGCTATAAGCCGTTATTTGAGTCGTAAATTAGGTGTTAGTGTGGGTGATAAGCTTCGCGTTATTATGCCTAACGCTTCGACGTATACACCTCTTGGGCGAGTACCCAGCCAACGTTTATTTAAAGTTGCCGCAATATACGAAACCGGATCTGAGATAGATATGGCACTTGCGTTTACAAGTGGCACTTCGCTACAGCGGGTACTAAAGATGGATAAAAATACCGCCCCAAATTTAAGTGTTTCATTGCACGAACCTTTCGAATTAGATGAATTTATTGAAGCAAGCCAACGTATTTTAAAAGATCACAATTACAGTGATTGGCGCAGTACCCAAGGTACTCTATTTGCAGCCGTTGCCATGGAAAAACGCATTATGACCATGCTTTTAGCTTTAATTGTGCTGGTGGCTGTATTTAATATTGTATCGGCATTAACCATGATGGTAAGCGAAAAACAAGGTGAGGTAGCCATACTACAAACGTTAGGTTTAACACCTTCGCAAGTGCAAAAAGTATTTATGGTGCAAGGCTTATATAACGGTGTAATTGGAACTGCAATAGGTGCATTTTTAGGTGTAATACTTAGTTTATATATAAATGAACTACTTGCATTAGTGGGCTTGAATTTACTGGCAGGTATAGAACTTCCGGTAAAATTTGATATTTTTAGTTTAGTAATAATAGCGTTTGCCAGTATTGCTATGAGCTTTTTAGCTACCTTATATCCTGCGCGTAAAGCCGCAAAAGTAAAACCAGCAGAGGTATTACGTTATGAATGATTTAGTGATTAGTTGTGAAAATTTAAGTAAAGTTTATCAAGATGGCAGCAACCAAGTTGAAGTATTAAAAGGTGTTGATTTAGCGCTGCAGCAAGGTGAAATGCTCGCTATTGTAGGGAGTTCTGGCTCTGGTAAAAGTACGCTTTTACACATACTTGGCACATTAGATACCGCAAGCTCAGGTAGCGCTAAAATTAAAAACCAAGAAGTTGCAAAACTTTCGCGAACAGAGCAAGCCGCATTTAGAAACCAAAATTTGGGCTTTATCTATCAATTTCATCACTTATTAATGGAGTTTAGCGCAGTTGAAAACGTGGCTATGCCATTATTAATTAAAGGCTTGAGTGCAAAAGAAGCCAAAGCTCAAGCGCTCGATATGCTCGAAAAAGTCGGCCTTGCACATCGCAGCTCGCATAAACCGTCTGCGCTTTCTGGTGGAGAGCGCCAGCG
The DNA here is from genome assembly GCF_000241185.1 of Pseudoalteromonas sp. BSi20495. NCBI lineage: Bacteria > Pseudomonadati > Pseudomonadota > Gammaproteobacteria > Alteromonadales > Pseudoalteromonadaceae > Pseudoalteromonas > Pseudoalteromonas sp. BSi20495. Next base: position 14,730 of record NZ_BADY01000017.1, on the reverse strand, counting down.
CGTGGCCATTGCCCGCGCACTGGTTACTAAACCTGCGCTTGTGCTTGCTGATGAACCAACCGGTAATTTAGATAAACAAAATGCGATTAAAATTTACGATTTAATTAATGAGCTTAACCAAAGCTTAAACACGAGTTTTGTGGTAGTTACACACGATTTAGAACTTGCCGATAAGCTAGGCAAAATAGCTTATTTAGACGATGGAAAATTAGCTATTAAAGAGTCGCAGCATGTTGCTTAGTGCATTTTTAAGTAAACGTTTTAGAGCCTATTCAGGCCACAAAGATGAAAAAAACGGCTTTGTTAGTTTTATCGCTAAAGCGTCGACTATTGGTATTTTATTAGGTGTCGCGGTTTTAATTGTGGCGCTGTCGGTAATTAATGGTTTTGAGCAGCAACTAGTACACCGTTTACTAAGTGTTGTGCCGCAGGTTGAATATGTAGCACCAAGTAGACCCATCGCGAATTGGTCGCAAAAAGTTGAGGATTTACAAACACAACCGCATGTAACAGGGGCTGCGCCATTTATTGCAGTGAATGGGATGGCGCAATATAAAAGCCAGCTAAAAGCGATAGAAATTCGAGGTGTTGAGCCATCGCTCGAGAGTAATGTATCGGCGGTAAACCAGTTTACCAGTGGTAAATTGGTCAGCCAGTTAGGCCTTGACGATGTAATTTTAGGTAAGCAAATAGTAAAACAGCTAGATGCAAAAGTAGGCGACAACATTACGTTACTTATTCCGCAAATAGGCCAAAAAGGTCAGTCATTATTAGCGCCTAAACGCGTAACACTTAACCTTGCAGGTGTTATAGAAATGGGAGGCCCCATTGATAGTACCGCTGCATTTATACATCTTAATAAAGCGCAGCAAACATTGGGTTACGATGAAACTCAAGTAACAGGGCTGCGGTTAAGTGTTGATGATGTGTTTTCGGCGCACCAAATAGCGCTAAAAGTGGGCCAAACTATTGACGACTATGTGTATGTTTCTAGTTGGTTCAGAACCCAAGGCAGCCTTTATCAAGATATTCAAATGGTACGTACCATTGTCTATATTGTGGTGTTTTTAATTATAGCGGTAGCCAGTTTTAATATTGTGTCCTCTTTAGTGATGGAGGTTCGCGAAAAACAAGGCAATATCGCAATTTTAAAAACCATGGGCGCGAAAGACAGTACTATTTTAGCCACCTTTGTAATGCAAGGCTTAATGCAAGCATTTGTAGGCGTGGCACTAGGAACACTAATTGGTGTGGTATTAGCGCTTAATATAAGTGAGCTTTTTACGTGGATAAGCCAATTATTTGGAGCCAATCCACTTGAGGGCGTTTATTTTATAGAGTTTTTACCAAGTAAATTAGTACTCGAAGACATTGGTATTACAGTGATTGTTACGTTTGTGCTTGCGATACTTGCCACTATTTATCCTGCATGGCAAGCAACGCGCGTAGATCCTGCCAAGGTGCTTGGTAACTAGGTATAAGAAGCTCAGATAAAAATTAATAGGGTGGTATTAGTAAACCTGTTAAACTAGGCGCTTATTTAAAATTAAGCAATAACTGCTTGGTTGCTATACCTCACTTTGGGATTTACTTTGACTAATAACGATATTTTACGCCGCATTCGCTACACTTTTAACTTAACTGATACTGCTATGGTCAATGTTTTTGCATCAGCAGAGCATACGGTCACCAAAGAGCAAGTAATTGCATGGTTAACTAAAGAAGGTGAAGAGGCTTTTACCCCAATAAGTGATACTGAGTTTGCTAGCTTTTTAAATGGGTTTATTAATACCCAACGTGGCAAACGCGAAGGTGAGCAACCAGAGCCTGAGAAAAAGCTAAACAACAATATTATCTTTATGAAGCTACGTATTGCTTTAAATATGAAAGCAGAAGATGTCATAGCAACACTTGCACTTGTTGATTTTGACTTAAGTAAACATGAGTTAAGTGCATTTTCTCGAAAAGTAGATAACAAACATTACCGTGTTTGTAACGATCAAATATTACGCTTGTTTTTAACCGGCGTACAAAAGCAGCATCGTCCAGAAGAGTCTGCTGAGTAATTGATTTTAGCTAATTAGTTTTTAGCTAATTAGCTTTTAGTTAATGGGCTTGTGTAAGTGCAATGCTACATAAAGCCTATTATCAATGGTAAACCCCAACACTTAAAAATTAAATACATTTATAACAACACCAAGTTACTTATTGGTTTACTTGCGTGTAAAAATTATATTGCCCCCGCACAAATAGTTCACAGATTTACGCTAATTTTGGCAAAATAAAGATAATAATTGCATTCGTAAGCTATAACGCTGTAAAGCTCGGCCATAACAGCGTAGGATCAGCTTACTTTCGAATGAAAATTAGGTTTGCACTTTAGGTGCATTAACATATAAAAAATTATGCAACTAACTGCAAAACCATCACTTCCTAATGCGTTACTTATTTCTATTAGCACACCACAATTTAAAGGTGACGAAGCAACAGAGTCGCTTGCAGAGCTTGCGCGTTTGGTGACTACGTTAGGATTTAAAGTAGTAGGTACGCAATCGCAAAAGCAAAGCTCAACTCAAAAAGTTAATGTACTGGGCTCAGGTAAACTAGCTGAAATAGCTCACCTTACCGGCAATAAAGGGATGGTTGAAGACGAGCAAGAAGATAATTTACTTGATGAAGACCCTTTAACCGAAATATCCTCAGAAATCCCATCAAACGATTTAGATTTTGCATGTGCCGATGTAGTGGTATTTGACTGCGATTTAACGCCCTCTCAACTGCGTAATGTTGAGAACCAATTAGGTGTAGAAGTATTTGATCGCACTGGTATTATCATTGAAATATTTAGCCGTCATGCGCGTACTAAAACAGCAAAATTACAAGTTGAAATTGCTCGCCTTAATTATGTCGCGCCACGACTGCGTGAAACATCAACAGGCGATAAAGAACGCCAAATGGGTAAAGGTGCGGGTGAAACCACACTTGAGCTTAATCGCCGTAAGGTGCGCGATCAGTTAGCAGAATTAAAGCGCGAACTTGTTAGTGTTCAAGATGTAATGATGGACAGACGTACGCAGCGCTCTGAGCTATTCTCAGTTGCCTTAATTGGTTACACCAATGCGGGTAAATCGTCAATGATGCGCGCAATTACAGGTAGCGATGTAGAAGGCGAAAACAAACTTTTTGCAACGCTAGATACCACTGTTCGCGCGCTGTATCCGATTACCCAGCCTCGTATATTGGTGTCAGATACGGTTGGTTTTATTAAAAAATTACCTCATGATTTGGTTGCTTCATTTCATTCAACGCTCGCTGAGGCACATGATGCATCGTTACTGTTATATGTTGTAGATGCTTCAGATCCTTCTTTTCGCTCACAACTTGAAGTAGTACATAAAGTACTGGCAGAAGTTGGGGTAGAAGGTAGCAAAAAATTATTAGTACTGAATAAGTCAGACCAATTAAGTACTGAACAGCAGCAGTCTCTAATGGATGAGTTTCCTGATGCGATGATGACCTCTACGCGTAATCCAGATGATATTAGTAAATTGCACAAATACATTATTGGCATTGCTCAAGAGGACATGATTGAAGAAGAGATTGTTATACCGTACACAGCCAAAGGTATCGTGGGCGAAATTCGATCGAGTATGAGTGTTGTTAAAGAAGAATATGAATACAGCCATATTAAATTAACAGTGCGCTCGAGTGCGATTGATTTAGAACGTTTAAAAAAGAGAATGTTGAATTTATAATAAATTCAGTACAATTCAGTTCATAAAAAGCAAAGCCAATTGGCTGTGCTTTTTAGTATTAGTCCTAACATACGTAAATTTAACGCTGCTAGCTCTGAACATAGCTCTGAGATAAATTCCCTATCCAGAGTCTCAGTTACTTAAAGACGAAACTAGGAAAAAGGATTTTCGCTTAGCTCTTCTTGCATTTGCTCACGCATTTTAAATTTTTGCAGTTTACCTGTTACTGTCATTGGGTAGTTTTCTACAAAACGGATATGTCGTGGCATTTTAAAGTAGGCTAGTTTGTCTTTTAAAAAGTCACGAATTGCTTGCTCATCAAGTACAGCATCTTCTTTTGGTTGGATCCAAGCGCACACTTCCTCGCCATACTTTTCATCGGTTATACCAAATATGGCAGCATCTTGAATGCCCGGGTAGGTGTAAAGTACTTCCTCTATTTCTCGAGGGTAAATGTTTTCGCCTCCGCGAATAATCATATCTTTTATACGCCCAACAATCGTGACAAACCCTTCTGTATCCATGACACCTAAATCGCCAGAGTGCAGCCAACCTTCCTCATCTATTGTGGCTTTTGTTTTAGTTTCGTCATTCCAATAGCAGCGCATTATGCCAGCACCTTTACTACACACTTCGCCAGGTTGACCAATTTTTTGAATGTTACCCAGCTCGTCAATTATTTTAACCTCGGTATGGGCAAGGGCGCGGCCAACTGTCGTTACTTGCCGCTCTATTGAAGAGTCTGTTTCGGTAATGTTGTTTATGGGGCTGCACTCCGTTTGCCCGTAAGCAATCAGTACTTGATGCATGTTCATTTGTGTTTGTACTTTGCGCATTACTTGCTCTGGGCATGTAGAGCCTGCCATTACACCCGTGCGTAAAGTACTTAAGTCATAATCGTTAAAATTACTTAGCTCAAGCTCACTAATAAACATAGTAGGTACACCGTGCAGCGCTGTACATCCTTCTTGTTGAACTACATCTAGTGTGGTTTTTGCATCGAACGAATCACTTGGGTAAATGGCTGCTGCACCTTTACTAACACACAATAAGCTACCCAATACCATTGCAAAGCAATGATATAACGGGATAGGGATACATAACTTGTCATCGCTCGTAAAGTGCATAGATTCGGCGACGAATAGCGCATTATTTAAAATATTTTTATGCGTGAGCGTTGCGCCTTTTGGGTTGCCTGTTGTGCCTGATGTAAATTGTATATTGATGTCTTGCTCAGCATTTAAGTTTTCACCTATTGCTTTTAATTCAAGCTCATGAGCAGCTGTTGGCAAGTTAACAACATCGTTAAAAGAGTGCATACCAGGAGATGCTTCATCGCCAATGCGGATTATATTTTTAAGAGTGGGTAGTGCTTTTAAATTAAGTGTGTACTTATCGCAAGTTGCAAGTTCTGGCGCTAAACCATTAAGCATTTCTAAGTAATCACTGCCTTTAAAATTTGATGCTGTGATCAGAGTAGAGCATTCAACACTATTTAAAGCATATTGTAATTCGTTAGGACGATATGCCGGGTTGATGCACACCATTATTGCGCCAATTTTTGCCGTTGCAAATTGGGTTAAGCACCACTCAATATTATTAGGAGACCAAATACCAACGCGTTCACCTGGTTTTACGCCAAGGGCAAGTAACCCCATAGCAAGCTGATTAACTTCTTTTTGAAATTCTTTATACGTTAATCTAATACCTTGGTGATGAACTACAACAGCTAACGCCCCTGGGTTTTTGTCGACAATAAAGTCAAAGTACTCGCCTATAGTTGAATTTGTTAAAGGTGTGCTTTGTATACCTTTAAAGTAGCTTTGAGATAACGGCAAGTGATTTATTTTCTCTACTTCTTTTACCGTAATAGTGTGTGTGTGCATTGCTCTCTCCATGGAAATGTGTGTGAGTTATTAAACTACAAAGTTAAAATAAACACATATTGTCGACAAAGAGAAGTGCGGTTAGACTAATGTATTATTAGATTAATAAAAGCTAATACTACTTTTTAGACACAAAAAAACGCGTCTTACACTGTAAGTACGCGTTTTTAAAAGAGTAATGAGTTTACATTTCGTCGCTGCGGTATGTTTTTTTCATGATGTAAACGTAAGCGTTTACAAAAGCATTTTCTTGGTACTTTTTAAGGCCTGTTTCTTCAAAATCAATAGGGATGGGGTTGCGTTTTAACTGCTCTTTAACTTCAGTTGTAGTAAATAAACGTACATCTAAGTTGTCGATTAATTGAATTGCAGTTTCCATTTTAAAGCCTTTTGCACTGCCAGCAAACTTACCTTTAGGCTGACGCTCACGAATTGCAACAGAATCAATTTGGTAATCTTGCATTAGTTTTGCAAAATCGAATTGAAATTTACGCATTACTTCAGTGTCGTTACCGTTACCTAAGGTAAAGCGTGTTTGGCGCACATCGCGAATATCAAATACGTCATTATCTTTACTTAAAATACAAAGTAGTACATCACTACCGGTAATTTCTACACCACATGTTCTCATGTCTATTCTCTAAAATAACTTAATTACGCAGTATTATACGCAACGCACATTAAAATGCGAGTGTGGGTATAGTTGTAGGCGCGTAATTAATGCATTGATGCTTTTATATTTTAATAAAATGATTTTTTTGCTTTAAAAGCTACATTTTGTGGATAAAACGGGTGGATTTCACCCCTTTAAACTTGTAATTAAATGCGCGGCACGCGACAATATATCTTTGTAGTTGAATAGACTCCTCATCTACATATATTAGTCAATGCTTATTCGTAAAAGCGTTGTCGAGTCATTCTCATTTAATTTATTAAAAATACACGTGATACATTGTAGGTGTCACCACTGTAGCAAGGATTTATAATGCCAGTTATTACTCTTCCAGACGGAAGTCAACGTAGTTTTGAAAACCCTGTAAGCACGCTTGATGTTGCAAACGACATTGGTCCTGGTTTAGCTAAAGCGACCATTGCGGGCCGTGTAAATGGCGACCGTGTTGATGCATGTGATAAAATTTTTGAAGACTCTCGTCTTGAGATCATTACCGCTAAAGACGATGACGGCCTTGAAATCATTCGTCACTCTTGTGCTCACTTAATCGGTCATGCAGTTAAGCAACTTTTCCCAGACGCAAAAATGGCAATTGGTCCTACCATTGATAACGGTTTTTACTACGATATCGATATGGATCATTCATTATCACAAGATGATCTTGAAGCAATTGAAAAGCGCATGTTGCAACTTGCAAAAACCAACTACGACGTAGTGAAAAAAACAGTAAGCTGGCAAGAAGCACGCGATACATTTGAAGCGCGTGGCGAAACATACAAAATAGAAATTTTGGACGAGAACATTGCAAAAGATGACCGTCCAGGGTTATATCATCACGAAGAATATGTAGACATGTGTCGTGGACCTCACGTTCCTAACATGAAATTTTGCCAAAACTTCAAAATAATGAAAGTGGCGGGTGCATATTGGCGTGGTGATTCAGAAAATAAAATGCTACAACGCATTTACGGCACCGCGTGGGGCGATAAAAAGCAACTTAAAGCGTATTTAAAACGCCTTGAAGAAGCTGAAAAACGCGATCACCGTCGTATTGGTAAAGCGCTTGATTTATGGCATTGGCAAGAAGAAGCGCCAGGCATGGTATTTTGGCACAACGATGGTTGGAGCATTTACCGCGAGCTTGAAGAATTTGTACGTGAAAAATTACGCGAATATGAGTACGAAGAAGTAAAAGGTCCAATGATGATGGACCGTTCACTTTGGGAAAAATCAGGTCACTGGGAAAAATATTCAGAAGCAATGTTTACCACTGAGTCTGAAAAACGTGAATACGCAATTAAACCAATGAACTGTCCTGGTCACGTGCAAATCTTTAACCAAGGTTTAAAATCGTACCGTGATTTACCACTTCGTATGGCTGAATTTGGTTGTTGTCATCGTAATGAACCATCAGGTGCACTACACGGTTTAATGCGTGTACGTGGCTTTACCCAAGATGATGCTCACATTTTCTGTACTGAAGAGCAGATAATGGACGAAGTATCAGCGTGTATTAAGATGGTTTATGATACATATGAAACATTCGGATTTGAGAAGATTATCGTTAAGCTATCTACTCGCCCAGAACAACGCATTGGTGAAGACCATATGTGGGATAAAGCAGAGCTTGCTTTAGCTGATGCACTTAAGCTAAACGATATTGAATTTGATTATCTTCCGGGCGAAGGCGCGTTTTACGGTCCGAAGATTGAATTTACTTTGTACGATTGTTTAGACAGAGCGTGGCAGTGTGGTACAGTGCAATTAGACTTTGCTTTACCGGGTCGTTTAGGTGCTACTTATGTAGCAGAAAATAACGAACGTCGTACCCCTGTAATGATACATCGTGCTATTTTAGGTTCTATTGAACGCTTTATTGGCATTTTAACTGAAGAGTACGCTGGATTATTCCCGACGTGGCTTGCACCAAAGCAAGTGGTAATTATGAATATTACCGATAAACAGGCTCCTTATGTTAAAGAAGTTGTACAAAAATTAAATAAACTTGGAATTAGAGCCGCTGCTGACTTGAGAAATGAGAAGATTGGCTTTAAAATCCGTGAGCATACACTGAAGCGTATTCCATATTTACTTGTTGTTGGCGATAAAGAAGTTGAACAGCAAGAAGTAGCAGTGCGTACTCGCACAGGTGAAGACCTTGGCAAATTTAATGTTGATGATTTTGTAGCTAAAATTAGCGAAGAAATTAAAAATCGACAGTAAAAACCGAGCGTGTAGGGCATTAACAAACAGCCAATTACACGCTTATATTATTGATATTCTTGGAGGAACGTACTATTAGAGGCGGCAAGAAAGGGCAACAAACAGCTCAAAAAAATCGTATTAACGAAGAAATTACAGCGCAAGAAGTTCGTTTAATTGACATTGAAGGCGAACAAGCTGGAATTCAGTCATTACAAGACGCGCAAACTATGGCCGATGCAGCGGGTGTTGATCTTGTTGAGATCAGTCCAAACGCTGAGCCGCCTGTTTGTAGAATCATGGATTACGGTAAGTTCATCTTTGAAAAAAGCAAAGAACTAAAAGAGCAGAAGAAGAAGCAAAAGCAAATCCAGATAAAAGAAATCAAATTCCGTCCCGGTACGGATGAAGGTGATTATCAGGTTAAGCTTCGCAACTTACGTAAGTTCTTAGAAGCTGGCGATAAAGCTAAGATTACTATCCGCTTCCGTGGTCGTGAAATGGCTCACCAAGAAATTGGTATAGAATTATTAAACCGTATCAAAACCGATTTAGAAGAGCTTGCTGTAGTTGAGTCTTTCCCAAATCGTGTTGAAGGCCGCCAAATGGTTATGATGATGGCGCCTGTTGCTAAAAAATAATTTTTAAGCGATAATACGCACCGAAATTAGCTCAGGTCTGCAAGCAATATGCGAATATTCACCTGAGTTAACCGGTTTTAAAGTAAGATTGCGGCATTTATGTTGGGTCTTCACCGGAACATGGCAGTAAGTCAGGCCTAAAAGTGGAGCTATAGCAATATATCTCACGCCTGCTTACTAATTTAAAAGCAATACAATTGGAGTTATTGCAATGGCTTATAAGCTAAAAAGTCACAGTGGCGCTGCTAAGCGTTTCAAAAAGACTGCTTCTGGCGGTTTCAAGCGTAAACAAGCGCATCTTCGTCATATTCTGACTAAGAAAACTTCTAAGCGTAAGTTACACCTACGTCCTAAGATGATGGTTCATAAAAATGACCATGGTCTAGTTTCACGTATGTTACCGTTCGCTTAATAGGGGTTTTTAGAAATGGCAAGAGTTAAACGCGGCGTTGTCGCACGTGCACGTCACAAAAAAGTTTTAAAACAAGCAAAAGGTTACTACGGAGCACGTTCACGTGTTTACCGCGTAGCTTTCCAGGCTGTTACTAAAGCGGGTCAATACGCTTACCGTGACCGTCGTGCGAAGAAACGTACTTTCCGTCAATTATGGATTGCACGTATCAATGCTGCTTCACGTCAAAATGGTCTGTCTTACAGCCGTTTTATCAATGGTCTTAAAAAGACTTCTGTAGAAATCGATCGTAAGATCCTTGCAGATATCGCTGTTTACGACCAAGTTGCATTCGCAGCGCTTGTAGAAAAAGCAAAAGAAGGCCTAGCCGCTTAAGCTTTTTTGTATAAGTATTAAAGAGGAGCCTATGGCTCCTTTTTTTGTGCCTGCTATTTAGTAGTTTTATTTCAATTACAAATACCTATCCGTAATAATATTTGCTCAAGTTGGGAGATTAAACCAACCTGCATAAATCTTTGAGTAATTTAACTAATTATACCAATCCGCAATAATACCTAATCAGTTTAAGGGATTAAATTTGACGTTAACTGCGTTAAAATATTTCTTATATAGAACAACTGTATAACGAAATTTTTGCCTAGCTCTAGCGTAATTTTCTTAATGTTATATAGACCCATATATGAGCAGATTGTTATTAAACCTAGCGTTAACGGCGCTAAAAATTCTGATTCAGTTCAACAATGAAGAGGAGTTTGAACCAGTTGTTTTTTTTAAAACTTTATATCGATTATTCGTTAGCGTAATAAAGCCTTAAATTTCAAACATAAGTGAGTCATATGCTATTGGCTGCTTTTTTTTGTTGAATCACCGCAGTTTTCTCATTATAAAAAATTAAGTTGATATAATTTATATAATTAAGGCGTTTGTTAGAGAATTTTATGTTTGCAAGTTTACTCGTTTTATCTGCAAGTGTGGCGTATGACGCACATTTACCTCTACTCATTGAGTGGCAGGGAAAAAGTGTAGAGCTTTTACAAAAACAGGGCCCATTAACAACCGATTTTGAGTTGTCTAACGGTGAGATATCGCCTAATTATGCAGATACTATGGCATTTGTTGATAGGCTTGTTGCAGCAAACCCTACTCAGTTTCAATCTCAAACTATTGGCTACAGTAACAGCAAACGTGCAATTAAGATGTTGATAGCGAGCGAGCAAGGTTTTTTTGAATCAGGACAAATGGCTAATAGCACTAAGCCGACTATTTTTATTCAAGCGGGAATACATTCTGGAGAGATAGACGGTAAAGATGCCATGTTTATGCTGCTCAGAGACATAGCCACGGGTAAGCGTCGTGACATTTTAAAAAAGGTAAACATATTATTTATTCCTATTTTAAATGTAGATGGACACGAACGTAGCAGTGCATTCAATCGTATCAATCAGCGAGGCCCTACAAAAATGGGCTTTAGAACAAATGCTAATAACCTTAATTTAAATCGTGATTTTACTAAATTAGATACCCCAGAAGTTAGAAGCGTTTTAAAGGTTATTAACGACTACAACCCAAATTTATACATTGATGTACACGTAACCGATGGCGCAGATTACCAATACGATGTGACTTATGGTTACAATCCGGTATTTTCAAGCGAATCGCCTGCGGTATCTGATGCTTTAAATCAATTTTTTTAAACCCCTAATAGATGAGACGCTAGCTAAACAAGGACATACGCCAGGGCCACTTGTTTTTGTTATGGATAAGCGAGATTTTAAAAAAGGGTTAGCGGGGTGGGTTGCTACGCCGCGTTTTTCAAATGGTTGGGGGGATTTAAAGTCATTACCGACTATTTTAGTAGAAAATCATTCATTAAAGCCATACAAGCAACGTGTTTTAGGAACTTACGTATTTTTAGATGGTGCTATTAATGCACTATCTAAACATGGTCATGAGTTAGCTAATGCAGTTAAAAAAGAACAAGAATTTGTTCCTAAACAGTTAATAGTCAAGCGTGGCTATGCCAAGCAGGCTGATACGATTACACAATTTAAAGGTATTGAATATTCATCAAGCATGAATGCGCTCTCGGGCCAAAATGAAGTTAAGTATTTAGGTAAAGCACATACATATACTGACTTACCTATTTATTGGCAAAAAGATGTACAGCATACAGTTGAAGTACCCAAAGCGTTCTTTATTCCGCCTGTATACATTGATATTATAGAAAAGTTGAAACTACACGGTGTCTCTATTAATAAGCTGGAAGGTGAAAATACACAGCCTTTAAAAGTAGCAAAGGTGGCAGAGTATACGTTTGACAAAGCGCCATTTGAAGGTCGTTTTAGAGTATCAGCGAGTTTTGATTATATCCCTGCAATTAATGTTGATTTAGATGGTTGGTACCAAGTAACAACTCAACAAAAAGCAGGTGAGCTTGCAGTGCATTTATTACATCCTGAAGCGCCAGACTCATTTTTTGCTTGGGGGGAATTTAATACAATTTTTCAGCGAACAGAATACATGGAAAATTATGCGCTCATTCCATATGCTCGTCAAATGCTAAAAGATAATCCGAAACTTGCACTCGCGTTTGATAAAAAAATCAATGACGATAAGACGTTTGCTCAAGATGCGGACGCGCGTTTGAATTGGCTATATGAGCAAAGTCCGTTTTACGACCAAGCTTATTTAAAATATCCGATACTCATGTCGTTTGAAGAGAAGGTTGTTATACCGGATCAAAAGAATAAAGAAATATAATACGCCCTAGGGCGTGCAATACACAAATACTTGTAGGGCATAATAGGTGTGTTATGAAAATACTAGCTCATTTATAATCGGCTAGTATGGTTGACTTTTTACTTTGATGATTGAAATAACATATAAGTATAAAAGATAAAAATAAGCAGACTGTTTTTTAAAATAGCTGTATAATTTAACCAGTTTATTTGATAAATAAGAAATAAAATGTCTCTAAATCACGTAGATCGCCAAATTTTGGCACTTTTACAACAAGATGCCAGTTTATCAACAGCTGAAATTGCTGATAAAGTCGGCTTGTCACAATCACCTTGCTGGCGACGCATCGCAAAACTTGAGCAAGATGGATACATAAAAAGCAAAGTAGCTCTTTTAGATGAGAAAAAACTAGGCTTTGATATGTTGGTATATGCACATGTGCGCTTATCAAATCATGGTAAGAAAAACCTTGCTGAGTTTGAAAAGCTGATTATGAGCTACGACCAAGTGACTGAGTGTTACACTATGGCTGGAACAATGGACTTCATGCTACGTATTATTTCACAAGGCATTGAAGGCTATGAGCACTTTGTCCGTGATAATTTATTAAGCTTAGAATACGTACAAGAAGTACATTCTAATGTAACAATGACATGTGTAAAACGTAGTACTTCTCTTCCTTTATAAAAGCACTTTCTTTTTAAAGCTAAACTGCTTTAGTTTAGCTTAACCACACAATGACAATTGTTAACTGAGCGCTGATTTGATAGAATTTAGCGCTTTTTTTATACCCATTATACCATTTGAGGAACTCAATGTTTAACTTACTCAGTAGGGCGCCAAGCTCTGCTAAAAACGATATACTGTCTGGATTGACTGTGGCGTTAGCCTTAGTTCCAGAAGCTGTTGCGTTTGCCTTTGTAGCAAATGTAGAACCTTTAGTTGGTCTATATGCCGCGTTTATCGTTGGTTTAATTACGGCAATATTTGGTGGCCGTCCTGGTATGATTTCAGGTGCAACCGGTGCCTTAGCTGTTGTTATGGTAAGTTTAGTACTTGATCATGGTGTAGAGTACCTATTTGCTACCGTGCTCTTAATGGGGATATTGCAAATACTAGCGGGGATATTTAAGCTCGGAAAGTTTATCCGTATGGTGCCTCATCCGGTAATGCTGGGTTTTGTAAATGGTTTAGCAATTGTTATATTTTTAGCCCAGCTAGGGCAATTTAAAGTGCCTGACGGTATGGGCGGGCAAGAGTGGATGACAGGCAGTCCATTGTTTATCATGCTGGGATTAGTGGCATTAACAATGGCAATAATTCACTTTTTACCAAAACTGACTACAGCGGTTCCTTCGTCATTAGTTGCCATAGTAACAGTGACAGGATTAGTGATTGGTTTTGATTTAGAAGCGCATACCGTGCTTGATTTCTTAAAAGGAATGACGGGCGACGAAGCGGCAACAATAGCCGGCGGTTTACCAGAATTTCATATTCCTATGGTGCCTTTTAACTTTGAAACACTGCAAATTATTTTTCCGTATGCACTTATTTTAGCAGCTATTGGGTTAATTGAATCGTTATTAACGCTTAGTTTAATTGACGAAATAACAGAAACACGCGGCCACAGCAACAAAGAATGTATAGGTCAAGGCGCTGCAAATATTACCTGTGGTATGTTTGGTGCAATGGGGGGCTGTGCAATGATTGGCCAGTCTATGATAAATATAAATTCAGGTGGGCGCTCTCGTTTATCAGGGATAAGTGCTGCGCTTATGTTACTTGGTTTTATTATTTTTGCCTCAAGCCTAATTGAAATGATCCCATTAGCTGCACTTGTTGGTGTAATGTTTATGGTTGTACTGGGTACATTTGAATGGGCAAGCTTTAAAATGATGAAGCGTGTACCATTATCGGATGCGTTTGTAATTGTGCTTGTATCAGGTGTCACGGTTATTACCGATTTAGCAATTGCGGTGTGTGTAGGTGTTATCGTCTCAGCACTTGTATTTGCTTGGCAACATGCTAAACAAATATATACAACTAACTACATTGATGAAGAAGGCGCTAAAGTCTACGAGCTACATGGTCCGTTATTCTTTGGTTCGGTTAAAAACTTTTCTGAGTTGTTTGACGTAAAAAATGATCCTAAAAATGTGATTGTTGAATTTAAACATAGCCGAGTATCGGATCACAGTGCAATAGAAGCAATTGATACGCTTGCTGAAAAATATACAAAAGCCGGTAAACAACTTCACTTGCGTCACTTAAGTAAAGACTGTACTCAGTTATTACATAAAGCTCGCGATTTGGTTGAAGTGAATGTGATTGAAGATCCAACTTATAAAGTTGCTTCAGACAAGCTTGCATAATTACTTATTCAATAAATAGCATTAAAAAAGCGAAAGGTTACGGCCTTTCG
>NZ_BADY01000018.1:0-38622 GCF_000241185.1 Pseudoalteromonas sp. BSi20495 | reverse complement strand
CTATATACCACAAATCTTTAATTACAAATTGCCCTAAACGATCCAATAAAGTGGAAGAACTAAATGCACCGGTTGCGGTAATTAGGAATGTTTGGGTCATCATAAATACGCTTAAACACGCTAAGCCACTTACAATAATTAGCTTTTTATTATTTAAAAATAGCCCTAAGCCCAATAACACAGCAAATAATACATCAAACCCGCCAATCACGTTAGACGCGCCTTGTACGCTAAATACCGTGTATAACCACGACATAAACGGTGAGGTTTCTACTAAACTTACAATGCCTTTTGCTTCAAACTCATAAAACTTCATGCCGCCAATCCACAGTAAAACCATAGCAACCGGTATAAAGTTTAAAAGTACGTGTTGTTTGTCGGTAAGTTTTTCTTTATAAAACAAAAATAAATACAAAGGCACTACAGCAAAGTATTTAATTATGCCCTGCCCGCTACCAATGATTGGAAAGCCGCCAAGTTGCGCCATCCAACGGTTACTGGCAAACAAGGTAAGTAATGCAACTAAACTTATAATTGCTGCAAGTAAAAGTGCTGGCGTAGGTTTCATTAGTTTAAGGCGAGCGAGCACGGTGGCAAACGCTAAGGCAATCATAAATGAGCCACTAATCAAACCTAATGCAGATACAGACATTAGCGAATCAACGCCATAAAAACTAAACGTAGCCGTTAACGTATTAGGGTTTGCTCCTAACGCAAACGATAAGCCAAGTAACAAAAAGCTACTCGCTAATAAAAAAGTAATCACGTTATTGGTTAGTTTTAAGTTCATTGTATTTCCAAGTATTCATCAGGACTTACAAAGACCTTACGAGCCGATAAAACAATTCAAACTAACTCTTAAAAAATATGAGTTGATTAAGCACAACGTAAGCTCTCATCGGGTAATTTAATCATTCACTTTAGTTTATAGTTTATTTCCTCTTTATTAATAAAATTAAATAAGTCTAATATTCACATGATGTGCGTCATCTTTTTTATTATTAAATGAAGTAGAATAACGTCGCCTTTTCAATAAACAGAATGCATGCATTTCTAAAACTTAGGGACATTTTTAATGAAGGGTACTGATATTCGAGTTACCTCTGGACTGATTTCTATAGCCATTGTTTTACTACTTTGGTTTGCTGTACCGCCTCCACAAGGTGTTACCGAAAACGCATGGCATTTGCTCGCTTTATTTATTGGTACTGTAGTTGCCATTATTGGTAAAGCAATGCCTATCGGCGCCATTGCTATTTTAGCTATTACTTCTGTTGCGTTAACCGGCGTAACTAATGACAGCCCATCTGGCGCTATTAAAGATGCATTAAGTGGCTTTTCTAATTCATTAATTTGGTTGATTGGTATTGCTATTATTATTTCTCGGGGTTTAGCTAAAACTGGTTTGGGAAATCGTATTGGCTATAATTTTATTTCTCTTTTTGGTAAAAAAACAGTTGGTATTGGCTATGCACTCGCACTTTCTGAACTTGTTATAGCACCTGTAACGCCAAGTAATACCGCGCGAGGCGGCGCTATTATTCACCCAATTATGAAGTCGATAGCAACAAGCTTTGGCTCGTCCCCTGAGGAAGGCACATCTCGTAAAATTGGGCACTACCTTGCTTTAGTGAGCTACCATATAAACCCTATTACATCAGCTATGTTTATTACAGCGACTGCGCCAAACCCGCTAATTGTAAAACTTATTGCAGATGCTACTGGTGCAAATATTAGTATTACTTGGAGTACGTGGGCGCTGGCAGCGCTTGTTCCTGGTTTGCTATGCATTGTCCTTGTGCCTTTGGTTGTTTATGCCATTTACCCACCTGAAGTTAAAAGTACGCCCGACGCTAAAACCTACGCAGAATCTAAATTAACTGAAATGGGCCCAATGAGTTACGGCGAAAAAATAATGGTGGGTGTTTTTGCCATGCTGCTTATTTTATGGGCCGGCGTGCCTGCAATGATTTTAGGGGCTGACTACGCAGTTAATACAACCGCAGTGGCTTTTTTAGGCTTGTCGGTTTTATTAGTCACTGGTGTATTAAGCTGGGACGATGTACTTAAAGAAAAGTCTGCGTGGGATACCGTTGTTTGGTTTTCAGCATTAGTAATGATGGCCACTTTTTTAAATAAACTAGGTTTGGTAACGTGGTTTTCAACACTTGTTGAGAGCAACATTGCGCAACTGGGCTTTGACTGGATTGTATCGGCCATTATATTGGTAGCTGTGTATTTTTATGCTCATTACTTTTTTGCTAGTACCACAGCACATATTACTGCTATGTTTGCCGCATTTTACGCCGCAGGTTTAGCGCTTGGCGCTCCGCCTCTATTTTTAGGTTTACTGTTAGCAGGCGCTTCATCACTAATGATGTCGTTAACACATTACGCAACAGGCACATCTCCCATAGTGTTTGGCTCAGGCTATGTATCGTTAAAAGACTGGTGGGTAATGGGCCTTATAATGAGCGTTATTAATTTAAGTGTATGGGGAATTGTTGGCGGGCTTTGGTGGAAAGCACTTGGGTATTGGTAGTATTGCCTTTGTTAGCTTGGCTTGCACATTTAATACTGCGCACTTATTTTGGTTCGTTCTACAAATATAAACATTAAGGCTGTTGCAAGGGAGCACTATGGTTTTTAAATTCATAAAGGCAGCATATTCAGACCGAGACTACTTATTAAGCCTCAGAAAGCTGACTATGGTTGAACACTTAGAAAATGCCGGGTTATTTTTAACAGTTCAACAGCATGTTTTAAGGCTTGATGACCAATATGACTGCTCCCATCTTATAGTTATAAATGAGGTACCAATTGGTACTTTAAAATACAAAACACACGCCCAACACGTTGAAATAATGCAATTACAAATACATCCATTGCACCAAAATAAAGGGTATGGGAAAGCGGTTATTGAACAAGTAATTACAAATGCGCAGTCAAAACCCATTAAACTCACCGTGCTTAAAAACAACCCAGCATTAGGACTTTATAAGCGGCTGGGTTTTACTATAACGGGTGAGGATAATTACGAGTACCACATGCAAACGCGGGCTATTCGTAGCTAAAATTAGTCGCTTTGATCTCTGAAGTCTTTTTTTCTGAAAATAGTTAAATGCCAACCCCAATGCAAAGAGCCTAATCTTAAAAAGATAGTCGTGAAAAATGAGCCTAAAATACACCAAATGTAATCTACATTAAGGCTAAATAAAGCGGCATAAACTGCACCACCCGCTAAACACGCAGAGGCGTAAGGTTCGCTGCGCATAACAGTTGGCACCTCACGGCAAATTACGTCGCGTATTAAACCACCAAATATACCTGTAGTAATGCCCATGGTAATTGCGACCACCATGCCAGAGCCATTAATGAGTGCTTTTTCTATCCCTATAATATTAAATAACGCCATACCAACAGCGTCTACTAATAAAAAGTAGTAATTATTAACGCGCGGTAAGTATCGAATAAATACAACCGCAGCTATAACGGCCCCATAGGTCGAATATAGATACTCTGGGGTAGCAATCCAAAATACCGGTTTGTTTAAAAGTATATCTCTGAGGGTGCCGCCCCCTAATGCAGTAACCGTTGCCACCACTACGACACCAAAGCCGCTAATATTTTTCTCATACCCAAGCAACGCGCCTGCAACAGCAAAAAATGCGACACCGAGTAATCCTAGTACCATAAAGTATTCAGCAGTCATCGTAATTCCTTTTTAAAATTTATAAGGAGTTGTATCAACTTACGTGCCAAAAAACTGAGTGAATATAAATAAACCCACAATTTAAGTGACTGAAATTTATAAGCTTATTTCATTTATTAAAAAATATTAGCTATGTGATATTTAGTGAAGGATTAACAAGAGTAATTATTTTAATTATGGGTAGTTTTTACACGTTAAAGTACAGAGGGATTTTGTTACAGAGTTGCAGCCGAGCACTTTTAAATTTTAAGCAAAAATTAAATGAACAATAAAGCTATTACCAATATTACAAAAATAATAGGCAATATTGCATGTTGCCAATTTTGTTCTTTATTTTGATTATAGAGTGTTTGCATTGAGCTTTTATCATTATTGGTAAAACTATGCTGGCACTGCATACAGTTTTGGGCTTTTATGCTCACCCAAGTACCACATTTAATACATGCGTAACGCCTCGACAGTTTATCAAACTCGTTTGTTTTCCTAAATATTCTCATTTATCACCTCATTGATTTTCGCCGCGGTAAGAAAACCAATGAATAATATATATGTTGAGTAACAAATTAAAGAAGCCGCTAGTGCTAAAATTAGCTGTGTGTTGTTTTTCATAATCATCCTTGGTTACTAGTCAAAAAACAATCGGTAAGGTTTATTAATTATATTACCAATTTAGTGAAATACGCCATTTTGTAACTTTTGCTAATCAAACTTAAATCCGGGCAAAGTTGTCCTAATTAATATCTTGATTAATCTACATAACTTACTTTTGTTCCCGCTAAATGATCATGTAAACAGCGTTTATCTTTTCCAAATATAAATAATGGATTAACAAAACCAGCTATAAACTGACCTACCGAAGGGACAAGTGATAATAGTTGCATACAAAGCATGCGTTTAAAGTAAATTGTAGTAAAGCTTGCTTGTGTACCGTCTAAATTTTCAATGCGGATAGACATTAAAGATTTACCAATTGTTTGTCCGCGTTGGTACATAAGGTAACCATGAAGCACTAACGTGCTTAATATGCCATAACCTAGCAAACCTGCAGATAAAGTAAGTGTTGGTTGGCTTAAATTATCAAACCCTACGAGTATGAATACAGGTATAAAACAAACAACACCTAAAACGCCATCAACAATAGCAGCCACTAACCTATCTGAGCGCGTTGCTTTTTCTCCTGCTACTTTTGATACAACATTTACAGATGGGCTCTGCGCTTCTCGCGTTTTAATTAAGTTGTCTATTTCTTTTGCTCGCTCTGGGTAGGCTTCGCGATCTATAGCTTTCGCTGATGAGTAAAGCTCATCTAAAGTGTAGGTAGAAAAATCAATTTGAGAGTCCATTTAAATCAAGTCCGCATTTTCATTTAATGTAATTTAACACAATTAATTTAGGTTATTCAAATGTTTATGTGATTTTAATAACATACCATAACGTGTTGACGTTGTTATAACTCGAACCGCAAGCGTGCTCCTAAATCGCGCGTATCAGCAAGTTCTTTTATATTCATTATAAAAAACATGTCCCCTTGGTCAGGTTTAATCACACCATAAAGCATTTTCATTAATGTGTTTTTACCAGCACCATTTTCACCTTTGGATCCACATATTAAAAGCATTCACTTTACCGAGCTTTATTTTTAAGGCTACGCCGTTATTACCTACACCTCGACAATTTTGCCGCTTTGAACCACTAACTGACCAAGCGGTCAACAATGGCATAGTAACTGCAATAAGCTAACTAAAGATGAAAAAGTATTTTTGTTACCCGTGCGCAAACAACAAGAAAAAACATACGCCAAGCCTTTATGTATCAGGGCTTTATAAAAGTTAAGGGGGTCTGTGTGATTCAATTTTTATTAAATAACACGCCAATTGAAGTACAAGAATGTTCGCCAAGTCTCACCATTTTGGACTGGCTACGCACCAAAAAAGGGAAAGTGGGCACCAAAGAAGGGTGTGCAACTGGCGACTGTGGCGCGTGCACAATTTTAGTAGGTGAAGAGCGTATAAATGCAAACGGGCAAACTAGTTGGCAATACAAAACAATGAACAGCTGTTTATTGTTATTAGGTAATGCGCATGCAAAACATATAGTAACAGTAGAGGCTGTGACTACTGGCTTATACCCAAACTTAACCGATTTACACCCCGTACAACGTGCACTGGTAGAGTGCCATGGTTCGCAATGTGGTTTTTGCACGCCCGGTATAATAATGAGTTTGTTGGCTCTTTATATTAATGAACCAACGTACCCTGGTAAAAAAGCGGTTATTCATGCACTTGGTGGTAACTTATGCCGTTGTACAGGTTATAGCCCAATATTACTTGCAGCCGAAAAAGCCTATAGCTATGAGCGTAAAGCTGAACCGTACTCAGCAATGGCCGCTCAATTTAAAGCATCACTTAATACGCAATATGATGACGATATTCCATTTTTAAAAAATGGTCCTCGCAAATTTTACTTACCACAAACGGCCCAGCAACTTGTTGAGCTAAAAGCGCTTTATCCTTATGCACATTTAGTTGCTGGTGGCACCGACTTTGCCATTGAGCTTAGCCAAAACATGCTCTTACCGGATGTAATTATCTCCCTTAGCCAAGTAAAGGATCTTTGCACCTTGGCAGATAATAACGGTGAGTTACACATAGGTGCAGCGCTACCTTATAGCCAATTTGTTGAGGCATTTTATAACCATTACCCAGAGTCAAAAGAGCTATTTGAACGCTTAGGATCAAGCCAAGTACGTAACAGCGGCACACTAGGTGGCAGCATAGGGAATGCCTCTCCGATTGGCGATCCAGCTCCCCTTTTAATCGCTCTTAATGCATCAATGGATTTATTAAGCAGCGCTGGTACGCGCACTATTAAAGTTGCCGACTACTTTATTGATTACAAAAAAACAGTTCTTAAAAGCGATGAAGTAATTAGCAAGTTCACCATCCCAAAGCGCCCAGAGTCACTAAAACTGGCGTGTCATAAAATATCAAAACGCTTTGAAGACGATATATCTACCGTTTGTTTGGTACTTGCTATAGAGCATTCACAAAACATGATTACTCAAGCCCGCTGCGCTATGGGCGGTATGGCAGCTATTCCTAAGCGCGCGCAGCATATTGAGCAAAAGCTGATATCTCAATCGTTACAAGTAAGTAGCTTTATAGACGCAGCAACGGCTATTAACGATGACTTTACACCTATGAGCGATGTAAGAAGCAGTGCGCATTATCGCACTACGGTAAGCAAAAACTTATTACAACGCATTGGTATTGAGTTTTGTGAGTCGCAAGCACGCAACAATAACAACATTGCCATTACGAGGATCTCACATGCGTCACTTTGAAATGGATAAACTAAAAGCGCAAGGTGGTAGCGTTGGACAGTCTAAATATCACGAAAGCGCTATTAAACAAGTTTGTGGCAGTGCAAATTTTGCCGACGATAACCCTGAGCCATACGGTTGCCTGCATGCTTACCCAGTGCTCGCCCCTGTTACAAGCGGCTTTATTAAATCAATAGATACAAGTCACGCACTGGCAGTTGAAGGCGTTAAACGTATTTTATCGGCCGAAGATGTACCGGGTAAATTAGATATTGGCCCAGTATTTCCTGGTGACGTATTACTCACTAACCATGAAATTCAATACCACGGGCAACCTGTATTAATTGTTGTTGCCGACACCTATGAAATAGCGCGCCGCGCGGCACGTTTAGTGGTTATAGAGTGCGAGCAAACTACACCCATACTTGATATTAAAGAAGCAATTAGCAAAGAGCATTGGGTAAGGCCGCCTCATTCACTTAACCGTGGTAACAGCGAAAACGCCATTAATAACGCAGCCCACCAGCTTAAAGGCGAAATAAACATAGGCGGGCAAGAACACTTTTACCTTGAGGGCCAAATAGCGCTGGCGCAACCTGATAACGACGGGGGCATTCATGTTCAATGTTCTACGCAACACCCTACTGAGGTGCAGCACTTAGTTGCTAAAATTTTAAAAAAGCCATTTAGCTTTGTAAACGTAGAAACCCGCCGTATGGGCGGTGCTTTTGGTGGCAAAGAAACCCAAGGCGCACCATGGGCATGCCTTGCAGCCCTTGCGGTTTACCACCTTGGCTGCGCAGTAAAAATGCGCCTAGCCCGCAGCGACGATTTTAAATTAACCGGTAAGCGCCACCCTTTTTATAATCACTATCATGTTGGTTTTGACGAAAATGGTTTAATAGAAGGTGCCGACATTACCGTAAACGGATTTTGTGGCTACTCGCCTGATTTATCAGATGCAATTGTAGACCGCGCCATGTTTCATGCCGATAACGCCTACTACTACCCAGCCGCCACAATTAAGGGTAATCGCTGTAAAGTAAATACCGTAAGCCATACCGCATTTAGAGGATTTGGTGGCCCGCAAGGAATGATTATGGGCGAGCTAATAATGGACGATATAGCCGCCAAATTAGGTAAAGATCCGCTTGAGATCCGAAAACTCAATTTATACAAAAAAGGCCGCGATACCACGCCGTACCATCAAACCGTAGAGCAACATATTTTAAAAGATATGATAAGCCAGCTTGAGGAGTCGGGTGACTACTGGGCACGTAAAGAGGCTATTAAAGCATTTAACGTATCGTCACCTATTATCAAAAAAGGCCTTGCGATGACGCCGGTTAAATACGGTATATCGTTTACTGTACAACACTTAAACCAAGCCGGTGCATTAGTACATGTATATAGCGATGGCTCTATACATTTAAACCACGGCGGCACCGAAATGGGCCAAGGGCTAAACACCAAAATTGCGCAAATTGTGGCCCATGGCTTTGGGGTCGATTTTAACGTAGTAAGCATAAGCGCTACGCGTACCGACAAAGTACCAAACACTTCACCAACAGCTGCCTCAAGTGGTACCGACTTAAACGGTATGGCGGCGCTAAATGCAGTAAACACCATAAAAGAGCGCTTAATAAACTTTATTACCGAGCACTTTGAAGTAGACAGCAACACTGTTGTATTTAAAGATAACCTCATTACTTTTAGTAAAGGGGAAATTAGCTTTAGCGAACTTGCAAATCTTGCTTACATGAATCGTATATCGCTTTCATCTACCGGTTATTACGCCACTCCAAAAATTCATTACGATAGAGCCAAAGGTGAAGGCCGCCCATTTTTTTACTACGCTCACGGCGTAGCACTCAGCGAAGTAGAAGTAGATACCCTAACTGGCGAAAACACGGTAACCCGCGTTGATATACTGCACGATGTAGGCAGTTCAATTAATCCAGCTCTTGATATAGGCCAAATTGAAGGCGCCTTTGTGCAAGGTATGGGCTGGCTAACAACCGAAGACTTACAATGGAATGATAAAGGCCAGCTTGCAAGCTTTGGCCCAGCCAACTACAAAATACCAGCCATTGGCGATACCCCTGCCGAATTTAACGTCAATCTTTATAACTCAGCAAATCCAGAAACCACCGTGTTTAGATCAAAAGCCGTAGGCGAGCCGCCATTTATGTTGGCCTTTAGTGTATGGAGCGCTATTCGTAATGCAATAAGCAGTGTGGCTGATTGCAAATACACCGCCCCACTAGATACACCCGCAACCCCAGAGCGAGTATTAAGTGCAATTGAGCAAACCGCTAGTTGGTTTAAGGAGCATCAACATGACTAATTTAAATGAGTCGTTTCAGGGTTTTCATACTCAAAATTGGGCGCAGGCTATAAACGAGCATGAACAAAGCGGCACTAACTATATAATTGCCACGGTACTTGGCACCAATGGCTCAACCCCACGAGGTACAGGCTCTAAAATGGTAATAAGCGGCGAGCATATTTACGACACCCTTGGCGGTGGTCACCTTGAATACGTAGTAATAGAAAAAGCCCGCGAACTGCTTGCCAAAGGCGAAGCCGCCCAAATAATAGAGCAATTTAGCCTAGGTGCAAATTTAGGCCAGTGCTGCGGCGGGGCTGCCACCGTTATGCTTGAATGCATGCAATGCGAGCGCTTTACCCTCGACATTTACGGCGCAGGCCACGTAGCACAGGCGCTTATTGGTATATTGGCACAACTACCTATGCGCATACGCTGGATAGATAGCCGCGCCGATGTATTCCCACAGGTTATTCCAAATAACGTAGTAAAAGTGGTTGATGAAGAGCCAACAGAGCAAGTAAAACGTGCGCCTAAAGCTAACAACTACTTAATATTGACCCATAACCACCAGCTCGACTTTGCACTCACCCAAGCCATTATTAAACGCGCCGATGCCAATTGGCTGGGCGTTATTGGCTCTGACACTAAAGCAAAACGTTTTAAACAACGCCTAGCTCATCGCGATTTTACAGCCGATCAAATAAAGCAAATGACCTGCCCTGTTGGGCTTAAAAACATTACGGGCAAATTGCCAATGGAAGTGGCTATTTCGATTAGTGGACAGCTTATTGGCCTTTATCAGGCTATGCAAACCCAAGCGCCAAAACGCCAAGGCTTGCAATGGCGCACACTAAAAAATGCCTTAATTAACACCACGCAGAAGGAAGTAAACGCATGAGCAGTTTACAAATAAATACGCTAAATGATGCACAAGCAAAACAAGCACTTGAGCATTGCTGCGCGGCCCCTAACTGGGTAGCGGGCATGATAAAAGCAATGCCATTTAAAAGTGCTCAACAGCTGTTTGAATGCGCACAAAGCATATGGGATAGCCTTGGCGAAAGCGACTATTTAGCTGCCTTTGAAGGCCACCCGCAAATAGGCGACTTATCAACCCTTAGCAAAAAATACGCTGCTACCGCACAAAAAGCGGGGCATGAGCAATCGGGTATGAGCAAAGCAAACGAAGCCGTACTTACCAAAATGATTGCCCTCAATAAAGAGTACCTGAACAAGTTTGGCTTTATTTTTATTGTGTGCGCCACCGGTAAAACGGCCGAACAAATGCTCGAACTCATAGAGCAGCGCATACACAACACCCGCAGTACAGAGCTAAATATAGCCGCGGGCGAACAAGCCAAAATAACAAAAATAAGATTGGAGTCACTGCTATGAATAAAAGTATGAGCAAAAGCCCTATAACCACCCATATACTCGATACCAGCACCGGAAAACCAGCAGCAAACGTTGCTGTTAAGCTATTTAAGCTTACAAATAACGAATGGGTACAACTAACCCAAGGCACAACCGATAGCGATGGGCGAATTACCGACTGGCTAAATACAGAAGTAGAATTTACAACCTATAAGCTAGTATTTGATTTAGATAGTTATTACCAAAACCAGCCTACCCCTGCGTTTTACCCAGAGGCGCAAATAACGTTTAGATTACAAGATACTAAACATCATCATATTCCGTTGTTGCTTAGCCCGTTTGGCTACTCTACATACAGAGGTAGCTAATAATGAGTACACAAAATAATAATAATTTAACAGTAGTTTGTGCCGATATACTCGACTTTGTTGACGACCCTGCCATTGCTGGCGAAAACGCCCATCGTTTTTTTGAAAAAGGCGCATTAGTTATCAAGCACGGCAAAGTAGTTAAGCTTGGCTACGAGCACGACATA
Organism: Pseudoalteromonas sp. BSi20495; assembly: GCF_000241185.1. Classification (NCBI taxonomy): domain Bacteria; kingdom Pseudomonadati; phylum Pseudomonadota; class Gammaproteobacteria; order Alteromonadales; family Pseudoalteromonadaceae; genus Pseudoalteromonas; species Pseudoalteromonas sp. BSi20495. Next base: position 27,347 of record NZ_BADY01000018.1, on the reverse strand, counting down.
CTGCCTACAATTGATAAATCAGCGCGTGTTATCCGCCACGATGGCAAACTCGTTATGCCTGGTATGATTGACACCCACATACACTTACCACAAACCGAAATGGTGGGTGCGTACGGCGAGCAACTGCTAAGTTGGTTAACCGAGTATGCGTTTCCGACAGAGAAAAAGTTCACGTGTAAGCATTATTCAAAAGAGATCTCTAATCGCTTTTTAGACGAGCTACTGCGCAACGGCACAACCACTGCCCTTGTATTTGGCACTGTGCATCCGCAATCGGTTGATGCGTTTTTTAAAGAATCACAAAAACGCAATTTACGCATGATTGCCGGTAAAGTAATGATGGATCGTAACTGCCCTGACGACTTATCTGATTGCGCGCAAACAAGTTATGACGAATCTAAAGCCCTCATCGAAAAATGGCACAATGTTGATAGGTTAAGCTACGCAGTTACACCACGCTTTGCCCCTACATCAACCCCTGAGCAACTTCAAAAATGCACTCAATTACTGGAAGAATACCCAGACACCTACCTGCATACACACTTATCTGAAAACAAAGACGAGTGCGAATGGGTAAAAGAGTTATTCCCAGAGTTTGATGATTACTTAGGCGTGTACGAGCAAGCAAAAATGGTACGGAAACGCTCGGTATTTGCCCATAGTATTCATTTATCTGAGCGCGAGCTTTGCTGCCTTGCAGATAACAATGCGGCAATATCGCACTGCCCTACCTCAAACCTATTTTTAGGATCAGGACTTTTAAATTTAAAAGCCTGTGAAGAGCACGGTATAAACGTAGGCATGGGTACCGATGTAGGCGCAGGAACAAGCTTTTCTATGCTACAAACAGGTAACGAAGCGTACAAAATCCAGCAATTACAAGGTCAAAAGTTTTCAGCATTTAAAGGGCTGTATTTAGCAACTCTCGGCGGTGCCAGAGCACTCGATTTAGAAGGGACAATTGGTAATTTTGAAGCCGGTTGTGAAGCCGATTTTATTGTAATGGATTGTTCGGCAACTTCGTTTTTAAAATTTAGAATACAACATGCCAAAACCCTGCATGAAAAACTATTTGCAATGATGATGTTAGGCGACGACCGCTGCGTTGAGCAAACCTATATTATGGGTAAAAGTGTGTATAAGCGCGATGATAGCAATCAATTTTCAGACACCCGCTCACCGGTATTAGAAGAGGCTTAACCGTTATGGAAAACTATTTATTTGAGCTTGCTCATTTAGTACTGCGTTACTTTCATGTTATTGCTGGTATAGCATGGATTGGCGCTTCATTTTATTTTGCATGGCTTGATAACAACCTACAAACACCACCGCAATGGAAAATAGATAAAGGCATAAAAGGCGATTTATGGGCCGTGCATGGCGGTGGCTTTTACGAAGTGGCTAAGTATCAAAATGGCCCTGAACAAATGCCTCATACCCTGCATTGGTTTAAGTGGGAAGCGTACACAACCTGGATCACCGGTATATTACTATTTAGCTTACTTTATTATGTTGGCGCCGATGTGTACTTAATTGATAACAGCAAAAGTGAGCTAAGTAAATTTGCAGCTATTGGCGCATCACTTAGTTTTATTGGCTTAGGCTATGGTGTTTATCATTTATTGTGCAAAACCCCGCTCGTTGAAAACGGTAAAGCGTTTATTGCTGTAGTTATTGGTTTATTAGCTCTGTGGACTTTTGGGGTTGATCAATTATTTAGCGACCGCGCTGTTTATATTCATGTAGGTGCACTTATTGGCACGTGTATGGTGGGTAATGTGTATCACATTATTATGCCAGGCCAGCGCTATATGGTGAGTGAAGTAGAAGCGGGTAGAATCCCTGATTCAGCGCCAGGTTTAAAGGCAAAGCTGTGTTCTATACATAATAACTACGCCACGTTACCTGTGGTATTTATAATGCTGAGCAACCACTTTCCTTACACGTATAGCCACAACTTTGGCTGGCTTATTTTAATTGCGCTGTTTGGTATTGGTATGTGGATACGCCATTACTTTAACTTAAAGCATCAAGGCGTTAATAAACCCTCAGTACTTGTAAGCGGTATTGCAGCCTTTTTTGCTCTTATGCTCGCCATAGCCCCTTGGCCCAGTACACCAATAAATGCAGGCGAAAGCGCGCCTTTACAAGCAAGTATTACCGACGCACAAGCGTGGGATATAATCAGCAAACACTGTACTGGGTGTCACAGCGAAACACCCACCTCTGCGCTTTTTCAAACAGCGCCGCTAGGCTTTAAGCTCAACTCTATTAGTGATGTAAAAAAAGCCAGCACGCTTATTCATACCCGCGCGGTTATAACCAAAGACATGCCACTGGCTAATATGACCCAAATGACTGACACAGAACGTGAAACGCTCGGGTCTTGGCTCACAGCACTTAAAAAGGAGCAATAAAATGAGCGAGCAATTTAAACACTACCCGCGCGATTTAATTGGTTATGGCCCTGATCTACCCCATGCAAATTGGCCCAATAAAGCACGTATTGCCGTACAAGTAGTATTAAATTACGAAGAAGGCGGCGAAAACTGTGTATTACATGGTGATGCAGCCGCTGAAACGTTTTTATCTGAAATAGTCAGTGCCCCCCATGTTGAAGACCGCCATATAAGCATGGAGTCTATTTACGAATATGGCTCACGCGCTGGCGTGTGGAGGCTACTGCGTTTATTTAAAAAATACGATATACCGGTCACCATTTTTGCAGTGGCGATGGCCCTTGAGCGCCACCCCGATATAGCTAAAGCATTTGTTGAAGCGGGTCACGAAATTGCAAGCCATGGCCTGCGCTGGATTAATTATCAAAATATAGATAAGCAAACCGAGCGCGAGCACATGCAACAAGCCATTGAGATCATTCAAACGCTTACCGGTAAAAAGCCCAAAGGCTGGTATACCGGCCGAACTAGCCCAAATACCGCAGCACTTGTAGTTGAAAATGGTAATTTTTTATATGATGCCGACGATTACAGCGACGACCTACCTTTTTACAGTATTAAAGAAGGTAAACCACAGTTAATAGTGCCCTACACGCTTGATGTAAACGACATGCGCTTTGCTGCCGTGCAGGGCTTTAATGCCGGGGATCAATTTTATAATTATTTAAAAGATGCCTTTGATACGCTTTATGAAGAAGGCGACCCACAAGGTGAGAACGCCCCAAAAATGATGTCGATAGGTTTGCATTGTCGCTTAATTGGCAGACCAGGAAGAATAAAAGCATTAGCACGGTTTTTAGAATATGCCCGATCGCATGAGCAAGTTTGGTTTGCCACGCGTGAACAAATAGCCGAGCACTGGCTTAAAACCCACCCGTATAAAAAAGCATAGCTGTAATCCATTAAAAATAAATTCTAATTACTTATTACCCTCATCGTAAACATAAAAAAGCCCAGCTTTGCTGGGCTTAAATTACTTTAGATGTAATAAAATTTATTCAAAAGAAACGGTGATGATATTCGAACACACATTTTCTGTTACACATAATTGGTAATCGTACGATGGTAACGTAGCTCCACGCACGTAATCACGGTAACGACCGTTATCTGGAACGGTATCAACTAACTCGCCATTACGGTAAACGCTTAATGACTCTGCACCCACTTCTTCCCAGCTAAGTTCTACACGCATCGTACCTAAACGTGTTTTGTTAGCGCGTTTTAAGTTCAGCTCAAGGGTCACGTCACTTACAACAACCGTTTGAGTAAATGAATCAGTATTACCTTCACTATCTGTAACAGTTAACTCTACATCGTAACTACCTGATTGGGCATAGGCATGTACTGGTCTTGAGTCAGTTGATGTTGCACCATCACCAAAGTTCCAGCTCCACTGTGTTATATCATTATTAGCATCACTGCTTGTGTCTACAAATGCAGCGGTTAACCCTTGTGTATCAACAGTGAAACTAGCAAGAGGTGGTTGTGAACCTACTTCACCAATAGCACTGAACGTAAGTGACCAACTATTAATATTACCTGTATCTATACCTGCCGTATCGACAACATTTAATGTCCAATCACCGGTTCCTACTTCGCCATTAAATACACTTGATGTAAACGTTTTAACAATATCGTCTTCGCTACCACCTTGATTACTTTGTAGAGTGACTTCAGAGCCTTGCGGTGAAATAAGTGTAAGTACTAAATCTCCAGACCACGTATGTGTGATATTTACATCTGCTGAAGTACCAAAAATAGTTAAATCATCAGCAACTGTGATAACCGAATTAACGCCTAATGGATCGTTATCAGGGATCGGTAGATTTTCTTCATTACTATACGTAAAGTCATTTAAACCAGCAGGTTGTAACATTAAACTTACTGTTTTTTCTTTAACAATATCATCTGATGTTGCTGTAACAGTAAACTCATAATCACCCCATGGCGTATTTTCATCGGTCTCAACACTAAGCTGTACTGTTTCGCCTGGACGTGCTGTTAATGCAGATAAATATGCACCACCAAGACTAGATGTTAGATCAAGTGTTACTTCACCATCCCACTGTGCAATAGAACCTATTTCAAATGTATACGATGCAGTTTCGCCTACTGTTTTTTGCTGTGATACAGGTGTCACAGACATTATAAAACTCGGGGTTGGGTCTGCATCAAGTAATGCTTGGTTTGCATTGAGTCGAGTGCCAGCAACCGTTTTACCTTGTAATGCAGTATTTACATCACCACTGCTCATCAATAACTGTTTAAGTTCTGTGGTTGTTAAATCTGGGTTGATTGACAACACAAGTGCAGCAACACCTGCAACATGAGGTGTTGCCATTGAAGTGCCTGAGTAAGTAGCATAACCGTTACCCGGGACTGTTGATAAAATAGCACTACCGGGTGCCCCCATATCAACACTGGTTAAACCCCATTGTGAGAAGTCAGATAAATTATCGCTGCTATCAGTGCTCGCAATAGAAAAAACACTCTCGTGTTCATAGCTTGATGGGTAATGCGGGTTTGCATCATTATCAACTGCATCATTACCGGCAGCGGCAACAAATAAAATGTCAGCTTGCTCACTTACTGTAATTGCATCAGCTAAAGCTTGGCTAAAACCACCACCACCCCAACTATTGTTTAGAACACGTAAATTAACACCTGAATTTTTAAGGTTAACCATATAGTCAATACACTTAATTGCATCTGATGTTGAGCCATTACCAGCCGCATCTAAAAACTTACAACCAACAATAGATACTTCTTGGTTTACACCTACAATACCCGTTGAATTGTTACCGCTTGCACCGATTGTGCCTGACACATGAGAACCATGTCCTTGGTCATCCATTGGGTCGCCAGCATCTGTAATCGCGTTAATACCATGAATATCATCAATATAACCATTGCCGTCATTATCAATACCATCACCAGCAATTTCGCCAGCATTAACCCATGCGTTATCAACTAAATCGGGATGACTATAATCAACACCTGTATCAATAACACCCACTATAACATCGCGGCTACCGATAGAAATGTCCCACGCTTCAGGTGCATCAATATCGGCATCTGTAACACCACCTGTTTGGCCCTCATTATTTAAACCCCATAGTTCATCAAAACGAGGATCATTAGGAGAGCTTGTAGCAATACTCACTCGGTAATCTGGCTCTACATATTCAATAGCTTGATTTGACTTCAAACGCTCAATAGCTTCTTTGGTACTCATACCAGAGACTTTAAACTTAGCTAAACGGCCCGAAAATAATGACGTAAAGTTATCATCAACCTCATCATTATTTAAATCCGATATTTTAGCTTTAACCATAGCGCGTACTTGTTTACGCATTTGTGGCGTTGTATTTTTTTTATATTTAACAATTATAGAGTCACTACTTGCAGTAACTTGTTGCAGTGCACCTGCATCAGGTAACTTTGCAGAAGCTAAACAAGGTAGTAGCGCGAGCGTAATAATAGATAATTTTGTTTTCATTGTTCTATCCATAGTAGGGAAGGCTTAGAAACACTAAGCAAGTTTTTCACTACTTCAAGTACAAGGGATCACATGGCAAGATATAAGCAAACAACCAAACACCAAATTAAACAAGTAATAAAGATTAAAAATAACAAAAAACCATTATTTTTAACTAGAATTGGCAAAAAAAAACACCTAATACAGTCATTATAATGAATTTATTACACTTACCTCTACCCAATATAGGGTCATGTTTTTTTACTGCTTTTTTCGAATAAAATCTAAAAAAGCAAGGTTATAAGCTTAACCATTTGAAATATAAAATAAAAAAAATTGGTAAAAAATGATGATTTAAGAAATTCATATTGAGGAATACAGTTAGTACTTGATTATGAATTTAAGCTTAAACTTTGTCAGTGTTAGCTTTATGACAAGACTCGTTTTTACTCAATAATCATATATTTCGCTTCACTCACTTACATAAGTAACTAAAGCGGATCACAAAACATTATATCGGCACGGCATGCTGAGACAGCAAATACCTTATTAAAACCTATAACATTTAAGGTGTTTGATTTTATCATTTCAAGGAGAAAAATAATGAAGTTGAACAAATCAATTCTAAGCTGCGCGGTTGCAATTGCAATGAGTACTAGCTTTGCCTCATATGCTGAAACAGGTAATAAATCAGTATCTAGCTCTGAACTTAACACCAAGGTATCTATTGCAAGTACAGCTAATTCAATGACACTTGCTCAAACATTAAACAACAATACGGCATTGTTAATACAAAATGGCGATAGCAATACCATGCTTGTCACAACAACAGGCAATAATAACGATACAGAAGTAACCCAAGCACAGTTTGGTAACTATGCTGAAGTAACTACAATTGGTGATAGCAACTCACAGGCATACGCTCAAGATGGTACTGCGAATGGATTAATAACCGAAGTTACTGGTAATAATAACCTCTTACTTGTAACACAGGTTGGCCAAGGTGTTTTGGTCAATAACGAAGCTATAAATACAGTAACTGGTGATGACAACTTGATTGAAGTAGAACAAGGCACTGGCGGTCATTGGTTCTACAACATGGATATGCAAGGTAATGGCAACGAAATAACTTCGCTGCAAACTGGTGAATGGCATGAAGCTGAAATAACAATGCTCACTGGCGATCAAAATACACTCGATTTAGAGCAAGCAGGTTACTGGAACACCTTTAAAGTCAGTTCTTTACAAGGTAACGACAACGAGCTTGATATTGAGCAAGATGGCGATCGTAATGCGGTAACACTCAGTGCTATTTCTGGCGACGCTAACGAGTTTTCCATTGAACAAGATGGCAATACAAATGCTGTAACATTTGCAGCGGTTGTGGGTAATGATAACGAAATAGATATTGACCAAGAAGGCAGTAACAACACCGCAGACTCAGCGTTATTTGAAGGTCAAAACAATGAAGTAACCATTACTCAAGTAGATACATACAACACTGCTACCGCTGAACTTATTGGTGATAATAATGAGCTAACAAGTAATCAAAATGGTTTGTTCAATGACGCTTACATGGGCGTGTTAGGTTCTGATAATGAATTTACGATTGATCAGGTAGGTGAATTTAACTCAGCACATTTAGTTAACTTCAATGGCTCTGATAACGACATAAATCTAACACAAACAGGCCAAGATAATACCGCTGTTGTGGAGTCGTCTTACCCAGACACTTCACTTACTTCAAACGATAACGATATTGATATTGTTCAAGATGGTTCTCTAAATGAAACAATGCTAACACTTGCTGGCATTTTAGACAGTAACGGTAGTCAAATTGATATTGCTCAAACTGGCGAAATGAATGTTATTGATTTAATGGTTGAAGGCAACGACCACAGCATTGATATTTCACAACAAGGTGAAAATAACTGGGTTGGCGGAACAGAGCAATCAGCCTTTTTAGTTGGCGGTGAAAACGTATCATTTAGCGTAACTCAGCTGGGTAACGATAATATTGTTGAAGGCGCTGTCATTGGCTTTAACAGTACAGTATCTGTTACTCAAATGGGTGATGGTAATACGGCAACAATTACACAAATGTAATTGCAAAGGTTGGGGAGAGTAACTCTCCCCTTTTAATTATGAACAATAAAAAAAATAGCTTCGCTGGTTTCTTATTCGTAATTTCATTATCTTTTAGCACTGCAGGTTATGCAGCTGATGAGTTGGAAATAGACGGTTTATTACTCGATAGAAGCATTAGTCGCTTTGGTCATCAATTTTATTACGAGTTCTCAAATTACTGGCGAGACTTACCCTCAACTGCAGGGTTTAATATTGAAATTAAAGAAACAGTAATCCCAAAAGCAGGCACTAAACTTTCTTTAATAATGAACAATAGACTGGTGTATGCAACATACTTAGGCCGAAGGTTAGAGCCACTAGATCAACGTGTTGAACAAGCCGTGTATACCGTAATTGATGCAATGGCTCGTGAAAATATGGCAGTGTCGTCTCCCGATATGGCCATAAATGGATGGTAAAATGAGAATAATAATATTTATAATAACAACATTAAGCTTTTCAGCCGCCGCGACTGAAATAATTTATACCCCAATTAACCCAAGCTTTGGCGGTAATCCTCTCAATGCGAATATGCTACTTAGCAAAGCACAAGCTCAAAATAAACATAAAGCGCCAGTAATAGAAAAAAGTTACACCGAGCAATTTCAAGATTCTTTAGAACGCACTTACTTAAATCGAATGGTAAGAGAAATAACAGATATGGCGTTTGGTGAAAACATAGACGACAGTATTTTCAATCAAGATTCCATATTTATGAGTGGCGATTACCAAATAGAAGTTATAACCAGTACCACAGATAGCATTACCGTAAGAATAACAAATATAATTGATGACACCGTGGTGATCATTGAAGTACCGAGGTTTGGATAATGTATAAACTACTTATAACAATTGTAGTTCTTAGCTTAACGGGCTGCGCAAGTTTGGGAAATTTAATACCACCACAGCAGCAGCAAGCAATGAGCTTAGAGCCAACAGAAATTTTTTCTGATTTAAAAAACCTACCCAAACCCATGGGTAGTATTCCTGTTTCAGTTTATTCATTTAGAGATCAAACAGGTCAATATAAACCGCAAACAAATGTGAGCTCATTTTCTACCGCTGTAACTCAGGGGGCTAATTCAATACTAATACAAGCCTTACATGAGTCGGATTGGTTTACACCGGTTGAACGTGAGGGTCTGCAAAATATACTAACAGAGCGAAAAATCATTCGGGCGGCTCAATCAGATAATCCAAATCAACCAGATTTACCCCCATTAACAACCGCCAAAATAATTTTAGAAGGCGGTATTATTAGCTACGACACCAATGTAAAAACAGGTGGTTTAGGTATGGAATACTTTGGAATAGGCGCATCAGAGCTTTACCGTGAAGATGCTATTTCAATATACTTACGTGCTGTTGATGTACGAACAGGGCAAGTATTACTATCGGTAGCAACCAGCAAAAAAGTACTGAGCCAAGAAATGCGTGCCGGATTTTTTAGGTACGTAAGTTACAAACGATTAGCTGAAGCAGAAGCTGGCTTTAGTGATAACGAACCTATGAGTATTTGTGTTACCCAAGCAATAGAAAAAGCACTTACAGACCTAATAACAAAGGGCATTGATAAAGGGTTATGGGCCAAAAAAGTAAGTTAATAATTAAGATAAATAAGGCTACTTTTAAGTCGCCTTATTTATACAAAAATTTGATCCTGAAAAGGTTATTTAGCCATTGGCAGTAAAACAGAAATATAACGTTGTGCCCAATTAGCTAGCTCTACTCGATTACGCGAACTAGTTTTTTTAAACGCACTGTATAAATGGGTTTTTACTGTGTGATCACTTATATTAAGTTTATCGGCAATAGCATTATTACTGGCACCTTGCGCTATGAGATAAATAACCGATTTTTCTCGTTTAGTTAAATGATCATAATCATCTTTTTTTATTTCTATACCATCGTACAAACTGTTAAATGATGATGCTACAGCCAAAATATCATTGAATGCGATTGAAATAATTTTTCGTGCAAACCAGAGTTCACCAGCATTTATTTTAACTAACCCTTTAAAAATAACTTCTGGAGGATCCGATTTATAAAATACGCCATTGAAATGATTGAGAAGTAAGTTCTTTTCACATACCGTTTCTCGCTCAACATTAAAGACAACAACGTTACAGTGCTTCGCTAAGCAAATTAAATCGGTGGGAATAAGGTCTTGCCAATTATTTTTAGTGCCATCAATCAAAAACAAATCATAATGCGATCGTTCTTCTAGCTGAGGTACTGTGTCATCCATTTTTATATCGGTAAACAGCGCTTGTAGTGTTCTTAATATAGCGGTGTAACTATGAGAGTGGAAAGATGACTGAAAAGTTGTTCTTACAAACACGTGATTTTTATGTGACATAAATTTCATCCATGAAACGTTTATGCAACATTACCTAAGTTATAGGTAACATACAATCCGATAATGGTATTAAAAAATTATAAGTAACCCAATTATTTAAAACTCTGGATTATTTAATAACGTATAAAATCTTGCCGTTACACCATTAGTCCAACCAAAACCCTGCTGTACTTGATATTCACCACCACTGGCTAAAACCGCTGGTGTGCACACATTGTATTTTTCGAGTAAACACTTATTTGCTGCAAAGTTTTGCTCAACCATATTTACCCAATTTTTCATTATATGTGTACTCAATTGTGTAATACCGTAGTTATTAAGCCCTTTTACCGCAAACCATTGTAGTGGAGCCCAACCATTTGGACTATCCCACTGCTGAGCCGTTTGAGTAATAGTTGTAACAATGCCACCCTCTTTTAAAAATTTATCGGCTAATCTTGTAGCTACCTTGATTGCTTGCTCATTACTGGCTAAATTAACAAATAAAGCAGTAGTTGCCGCTGCACTAAGTATTGGAGATTGAGTCGTTGTACGGCAGTTATAATCAACAAAAAAACCGGTTGGTTCATTCCAAAGGTAAGCATTAATAAGCGCCTTGCGATTGCTAGCAAGTAATTGGTAATGCTCTGCTTGTTCACTATTGCCGAGCAATTGAAAGAATTTGCTTAACTGATTCTCTAAGTTATACATAAGGCAGTTTAAATCTATAGGAACAATATCAGTTGTTTGAATAGAGCTTAGTAAATTAGATTCACCAAGCCAACGAGAACTAAAGTCCCAACCCGACTCACATGCAGCGCGAATATTACGATAAAAATCAGAGTTTTTCTCCTTCGCCAACCCTTCCGCTAGCGCTAAATCTTCACGCAATGACTCTGCTCTTGGCTCACTTACATCGTCCCAATAACGATTTAAAATACCACCACAAGGCATTCTTACTACCCGCTTTGAGCTCAATACATGAGTCGAAAGCAACTGCGCGCCTTGCATCCAAAATATATATTCTTTTTCAAGTGCTGCAACACACATAGCAAGCCATTGCGTATTGAGTGATTTACTATGCGTATGTTCCCATAATAATTCGACCATGAGTGCTAAAACAGGTGGCTGCGAGCGTGATAAATAATAGCGACGGTTACCATTTGGAATACAACCATAATCGTTAATTAAATCGACAAAGTTAAGTAGCATATCTTCAACTACATCACCTTTATCTGCATCGATTAAACCCAATGCTGTAAAATAACTATCCCAATAGTAAATCTCTTGAAAGCGCCCGCCAGGCACAATATAGCTGTGCTTTAGTGCTAGTAATGAATCTTGCTTTGGGGTATCAGCCTCTCTTCTAAGGCCATTCCATAACGAGTCTATATAATGTTTAACCGATGACGTATCAGCCTCAGTGCCCATTGCTAGCACTGGGGAAGTAATAAAGTGTGCGTTTACAAACTCACTAAGCTGCGTATTAGTTAAAGGCGCTAATTGTTCATAGCTTTTACATGCACTTTGCCAATTAACACGCGCAATTGCATCTGCGAATGTTTTACAGTCGCTAAATACATGCTGCATTTGAACATCTTTAAATAATTGGCTGTCAAAAAAACTCATAACTTTCCTTACTGTTAAGCTGTCGTTGCGTGTTGTGAGATAGCGTCGGTTCGCTTTTTGAAAAAAATCACGCTAATAAAAATCAAACTAATGGGAACCAAAGAAAGGTAAAACGCATGCTGGCCACTAAAGTGCTCAAACACATAACCAGTTATTATTGAGCCTGTTGTGCCACCAAGTGCTGAAAAAACTACAATTAAACCAGTCATAGCTGCATGGCGATGTTTTTCAAGAGCGCTGAGCATAACTGAGTTAAGTACCGGATAAATAGGCGCCATGAAAAAACCAATTAACGGTAAAATAAATGCAGCAAGTGGTGCATCAAATAAACTAATTACTGTATTTTCAGTAACATTCTCAGTAAGCGGTAGGGTAATAAGTATGAGGCCAGCCATCGCAATTAAACAACTGCTCAATACAACAAACCAGTGAATGTGTTTAAGTACTTGCCCTGCCACTAAGCGCCCAAACGCAAGTGCCGCAGCAAAAATACTGGCCAGCTGGATACTAATAGCCACAGGGAGTTTTAAAACTTCATTATTGAATGTGGGTAGCCAAGTACCTACGCCCTGCTCAATTAATACGTATAAAAAAGCGCTAATTATAAATATGAGTACCAGCGGTTGATATGTTAGCTTAAGCATGGCGATAAAATCGAACCAACCAGAGCGTTTAGTTTTACTTATAATGGCGGGCTTTATAGGCGCAGCAATTACGCTCGTTATAACTATTAGGGTTAGCGCTGCCAGTAAGTAATAAACGTTGAGCCACGCGGTTGAATCGTTTGGATCTATAAAAGCAGTAAAAATCCAATAGCCACTTAACACACCAACCATGAAAATGCCTTCAATGGTGTTTAACAATGAAGAGTGGCTATTTGCATCATCTGTCACTTGGCCGATAATAGAGTAGACCGACACTTTAACCACAGCAAAGCCACAACCAATGGCGGCAAATAAAATTTTAAACGCATAAAAGTCACTAATTAAAGCCGTACTTACACAAGCAAGGGCAACAACAGTAAGTGCCCCAAGCATGGCCAGTTTATAGCCTAGGCGAGGAATAAACGAAGCCACTACAAATGACATTATCGCAATGGATAAATCTTTAAACCCCTCAAGCACTGAAGCTTCTGTTTTACTTACCCCAAGGGTATTTATTGCCTGCAAAATAACGGTGCCCACGCTATTTAACAAAATAGCGAAAATAAAGTAACTTGCTGCAATTGCCAGTGTGACTTTTGTTTTACTCATAATTACCCTCGCTTTAAAGCGTTATTTAAACGCTATAACGACCTTTATTGTATGCCCATAACGAGTGCATACACAGTGTGTGTTTATATCAGTGAGGTTTGAGTTTAGTTTAGAATAGCCATCAATGCAATCGTTTGCATTTTAAATTTAACATTAACTCAACATGATTTATAAACTATCGTTTACTTGATTGGCGGGTAATCAGTTCAATATCAATTACTTGTGATTCAACTTTTTCACCAGCTAGTTGCTGCATCAACTTTTGAACTAATAGCGTGGCTGCGTACTGTGTGTTTTGTCGGATAGTTGATAATGAAGGGTGGCTAATGTCGGCCATAGCAATATCATCAAAACCTACTAGAGCGACATCATTAGGAATGCTTACATAACGCTCTTTTAAGGCTTTCATGGCACCTAAGGCAACCATATCACTACATGCAACTATAGCATCAAAATAAAGGCCTTTTTCACGCAGTAATTGGTTGATTGATTGATACGCTGAGCTACTTGTTATATCAATAGATACAACATGTTGCTCTAATTTATGAGATGCTAATGCGGCAGAGTACCCTCTATGACGCTCACTAATTTCACCATGTTCTGGATCGCCTAAAAATACGATGTTTTTAGCTCCGTGCTCTATTAAATGCGTTGTTGCTTGCAAGCCTCCCAAGTAATTGTCACTTCCTACAATGGGGTAGTTGCTAGGTGTTTTAGGATCTCCCCATACCACCAGCGGAATACCTGCGTTAGCTGCATTTTCTATATTGGTTTGGTTTTTACCTTGACCTACAACAATAATACCGTCTGCACGGCGGCTATTAATAAAATAATTAGCCCAATCGTCTTGCGCCATGATTGAATTAGATAGTAAAAGCTCTAACCCTTGCTGATTAAGTGCAAGATTAATTTCGCTCACTACTTTAAGTAAAAACGGATCGCTAATCGACTGCTCTGTTTGTTCGTCAAGGTTAATTATAACCGCAACTACATTGGTTTTTTGTGTCCGCAACCGACTTGCAGCCGTATTAAGACTAAAATTATGCTCTTTAGCTAAGCGCTGAAGTTTATCGCGCGTTTCTTGTTTAATTAGCGGGTTATCATTAAGCGCACGCGAAACTGTAGAGGTAGACACGCCTGCTAGTTTCGCTAAATCAGTTAATTTAATTTTTTTGTTATTCATGATCTTCCTAAATAGTCGCTTACCACTGATCAATACAATTATCTAACTCGCTGACAATATAGCATTATTATTTTTTGCTGGCGCGAACAACGACCCAAAAAGTGTTTAACATATAAATAAGCTCAATAAATAAACTATATAAATTCATAAATAATTTACAAATAAATATTGCAAACGTTTGCATTTATCTCTAAGGTTTCAATATACACAGTCTATTTACAATGATTTTTAGTAAAAAGACTGCAGAAATATACTGTTTAATACACTAAAAACGGGATCACACACATGAAAATCAGTAAAGCAAAAAGTACACTAGCGTGTGCCATTACTTTAGCGCTTAGCACTCAATGCGCATTTGCTGCAGAGCAAACACAAGAAAAACAAAAAGTTGAGCGTATTGTAGTATCGGGAACACCCACAGGTGTTGGAATAAGAAAAATAGATGCCAGCTATGCGGTAACTAATATCGATAGTGAACAAATTATTAAATTGTCCCCAAAAAGCACCGCTGACTTATTTAAAGCAATACCTGGAGTTTGGGTAGAAAGCTCAGGTGGTGAGTCAGGTGCGAATGTATTTGTTCGTGGTTTTCCTGGCGGTGGAGATGCCCCATTTTTAACGCTAAGTATTGAAGGTTCACCAATTTACCCAGCGTCAACCTTATCGTTTTTAGAAAATTCATCAATGTTTCGTGTTGATGAAACCATTGAAACTGTAGAAGCACTACGTGGTGGCCCAAACCCTGTTTTATCTAACGGACAACCAGGGCTAACAACCAACTTTAGGTTAAAACGTGGTGGCGAAGAAACAGAAGGCTTATTTAAATACACAACTTCTGATTACGACTTACAGCGCATTGATGCTGTAATGAGTGGTGAAATTACTGACGATTTATACTTTATGGTTGGCGGGTATGTAAAAAGTTCACCAGGTATTCGTGATGCGGGCTTTACGTCAGAAAAAGGCAGCCAATTTACAATTAACATCACTAAAAACTTAGATAACGGCGAGCTTAACTTTTATACCCGCCAAACTGACGACCACGGCGCGTGGTACTTACCAACACCACTCAATGTTGATGGTATTGACGCACAATACACACAACTAGGCACGCTAAATCGCCAAGCAACAATATTTACAGGGCCAGATTCGCAAGCACACGATATTGACTTAGGTGATGGCCGAGGCTGGGACGGTCATGTTTCAGGCGGTAGTATTAAGCTCAAACTTAAAAATGGTTGGCACTTTTCAGATCGCTTTAACATTACTAAAGGCGATGCAAACACCTACGGTTTAGTACCAAGTGGCTCAGCAACAACCATTGGCGCAGTCGCTGATAACGGTCAAACGGCGTTTGGGTCAGTAACAAATACTGAATATGCAAGCGATACACCTGTTCAACAGCTTGGACGATGGGTGGTGCTTAAAGAAATCAGCTCATTTACTAATGATTTAGCTTTTTCTAAAAAATTTGGTGATTTATCAACAACCTTTGGTTACTACACCGCAAGCACTTCAGCAAAAGATTGGTGGAGCTTAGGTAACACTGCATACCATGTACTTGAATCAGGTGGCGAAGCATTAACCGGTATTGAATGTAACCAAAGCACCGATGGCTGTGATTTTAACTACGATATTAGCTCAACAGGTGATGCCCGAACTAACGCGTTTTATGTTACTGGTGAATACAAATTTGCTGATGTGTTTACACTTGATGTTGGCGTACGTCAAGAAAACCACGAAGTACATTACAGTGTAGATGAAGGCCTTGACGGCATTATTACTAAAGCCGTTAGCTACGATGAAAGTAAAACCTCTTGGACTACAGGTTTAAACTACTCAATCAACAATGATATGGGTGTATTTGCTCGTGTTAATCGTGGTTATAAAATGCCGTATTTTGATGATTTTAGAGATAACTTTGATGCTTACCAAGGTGGCGAAAAGCTTATTAAAGAAATTACTCAAGGTGAACTAGGTTATAAATTAATTACTGAATCAACCGACTTTTATGCAACCGTATTTGTAAACGAAGTAAAAGGCGACACCTTTGTACGTCGCCCAGGTGTACCAGCAGAAATTTTAACAAATGAAGCGTACGGTATAGAGCTCGATTATAACTTTAATCATGAGTCTGGTTTTTCTGTTAATTTAAACACCACATTGCAAGATGCTGAAATTACTCAAAGTCCAACAAACGATGGCAACCAATCCCAGCGCCAACCAAAATGGCAAGTACGTGTAACGCCAAGTTACGACTTTGAGCTACAAGGTATGTATGCAACTTTATACGGTACACTTTCAGCGGTTGATGATCGCTTTGGCAATAACGAAAACACTGTAACACTCGATGGCTACGAAAAAGTTGATTTAGGTTTAATATTAGAACCAATGGAAGGCATTAAGCTTCAAGTAGCAATAGATAACTTAACAGATGAGCAAGGCATTACAGAAGGTGATCCACGTAATGCTGATGCACCAAATGGTCGTTACATTATGCCTCGTACAACGCGCTTTAGTGTAAGTTACGCGTTTTAAATAAAATACAATATAAAGGGAGCATTCGCTCCCTTTCACTTTAATTAACCTAAGCAAATAAATTTAAAGGCTAAAGTGAATTACTCAATACTCGCTTTTAATTTATTTAACGCATCAACCGAAAAACCTCGGTCATAAAAATATAAAATTTCGCCGCTGTTATTTATAAGTACCACACGTGAGTTATTTGGGCTTTGATTACCTGTAAACTTTTGTACCGCTTCACCATCTTTATAAATAGTAATTACCCCGCCCCATAATTCTTTAGGTATGCCTTTGCGCATACCGCTGTCTATAAATGTGCTAAACATACGTGGTGCCATACCTGCAATGGTTGGTAGTTCGTAAGTTGGAAGCGTTACACCCGCCATATCTAAACCAATTAACCAACGGTCTATATCAAACTGGCTGTCTTGCTTGTAACCAATAAGCAGCAGTGTTTTATCTGCGTTAAAGTCGCGGGGTATAGTCACTATGTTTTGCTCTAAGCTTTCACCGCTAATATTGGGAAACTGCTTACCTGTAACTTGCTGATTTGGGTACTGCGATGTACATGCGCTCAGTAATATAAAAATAAAAACACTTAGTATTGATTTCATTATGATTAAGTTCCTAACATTTTGGTTTTATAATAACGTTTGTTTATATGTTTTAAAAATTACAAATATCTAAATTCAAACACTCTGTTTTGCCATATATTCATGAAACTTATCAACCTTCATTGGTCGGCCGTACTTCCAACCTTGCCCGTAATGCACTCCCGCAGTTTTTAAAATAGCTTCTTGCTCACTAGTTTCGATGCCCTCTGCAACACAGGTATAATTAAACTTTGTCACAAGCTCCATAATGTTCGGGATCATAGAAGCCTTTAGACCCTCAGTTGCTATATCTTGCACAAATGTACGGTCTATTTTTAACTGATGAAAGCTCAAATTTTGTAAATTTTTTAAATTAGAATAACCCGTACCAAAATCGTCTAATGACAAGTTAAAACCCGATTTGACCAATGTTCTAAAATGCGCATGAGCAATACTGGTATCAAGGTATTCATCTTCGGTAATTTCAAGGCAAATAATAAATCGAGAATTAGTAAGTTCAGAAACTTGCGTTAAAGATGATACATTTCCTTGCTCTACATCACATGGAAATATATTAAGCGATACTTTAAAACCCTCAGGTAAAATATCAATAGCTGTAAGTTCCTTAAGCACCTTTGCAATCATTGCTTCAGTGAATTTCCAAGTTAAATTATTTTTTCTGAGTAACGGAATAAACTGATCTGGGTAGAGTGTTCCATATTTATCTTTAAAACGAGCAAGTACTTCACAACCTATTACTGTGCCTGTTTGCAAACAAATAATAGGTTGGTAGGTCCAATAAAAAGAGTTTTTATTTAAGCCTAAACGAATACGATTAAATGTAGAACGACGATCGGCAATCAGATTATCAACAAGTAATGCACTCGATACTCCAGCCAAGCAGGTTAAAATGAGGGATATAATTAGTAAAAAGTGATTTTTAGCAAAAAAATTATTCCAAGGCATATGAAGTGCAACGCAGTAATTGCTATTTTGTTCACTGCATACCAGCTGCCTTTCATAAGGAAGATAAACATTATTGACTAACGTATCGTAAACACCACTTTGCCCTGCCAAATGATTAATAGAACGCTTATGTTTATAAACAACTTCCCACATGGGTGAGCTAATTACGTCATCATTAAATACTTTAGTATCTATTATTAGATTGTAGTCACCTTGACGCACTATAATAACTTCCATTGGGCGGTCACTAAACAACAATAAATACAATTGAGGTTCAAAGCGTACTCGAATATTTTCATCTACAATAATATAATCTGGGCTTTTATCATTAATAACTTTATCTAACAACCCAGCTCCTGTAGTACATACAAGCTGATTGTTCTTAAAAAAACCTATATCTATTACATATTTTGCATCAAATAAAGCACGACGCATCTCAAGCAACGTTGCTTGGTCACATTGTTTAAAACCGAGGTTATTTAATGGAGTAAGAATTCTGCGCCGTTCTTGTACTGCGGTATCGATATGCTTAACTAGGTGTGTAGCGTCTTCACTTATTGTAGCTGCTAGCTTTTGGCCTGCAAAATAAAGTAGTATCAAGCTCCCTGTCACAAAAACCAAGATGCCAGTTAGCAATGCTATTATTGATTTCTTATGGCCTTTTTTCATCGTATCCTTACTAATATAGTGTGTGCTTTAAATACACATTTTATAAATACATAATGACTTAAAAAATAAATAAATGGCTTAACCAAGTTTACTTTTTCACAACGTCGTAAAGCGTTTTGGCTATTACTTGATGCTGACTCTCACAAATATGAATTCCATCTTCTAGTGATACGTGCACTAAAGATTGAAGATCAATAAATATAATTTTTTTATTTTGTGCAATATTTTTGAATTGCTCTTTTAGCGCAACGTTTTTGCACTCCGCACCTTCATAAACATGCTTGTAAGGGCCTCTACAACGTACATAGGCCGGGCTCAAAATAATTATTTTTGGCTTTTCATCATGTTGATTATTTAAACTATAAAAATCAAAAATATCATTAATTAAATTATTTAGCCCCAGAGCAATGCATTCTGGAGCTAAATTAAAACGCTTTTTCAGATCGTTTGTCCCAAGTGCAATAATAATTACATCGAGCGCATACTCTTCCAAATAAGGTTTTAAATAACTAACACCCGAAAGTGAACCGTTATACGGCGGATGGTTTACTAAGGTACGATTGGGTTGCCCTGCTTCAATAATATTAAAGCCTGACCCTAATTTTGTGGCTAATTGTGATGTCCAGCGAATACTTTCGTCAAAACGCCCTCCTGTAACGGGGTTTAAACCCCAAGTATTAGAGTCGCCAAAGCATAAAATGTTTTTTATCATTAAAATGGATTCAACGTATAGCCTTGCTGTTGTAGTTGGGCATGAGCAGTCATCGCAGAAAGTGACATTTTAACGCCAGGAATAAGCTGTTCAGGAGTAACTTTAAAATATGTAGCTGACTGACCACACACAAAAACCTGTGTATTATTTACGAGTAATTGTTCAATTAAGTACCGGTTTTTATTATCAATATTAAACCGTTTTTTATATTCGCTATTAGCTAACACGTCAACACTTGCGCTACCGTGCACAACTAAAGCGAGTTGTATATTTTCAGGCTTTACACCATGCGCTACATGCATGTTAATAAAACGCGCTAACGAATTTATTGAATTATTTTGCGCGCCTTCTTTAGCGCCATCAGCAACATCAAAAGCTATTCTAAACGAGGTAGAAGCACTAATTGGCTCGTGTTTTGGTACATTATAGAAGCTGCCAAACCCTTTGATCGGGAGTTCATTAGCTTGTGAAAGCGGACTAATAAGTAAAAGTAATAGTAAATATTTCATAAATCCTGTGTTTTTAAGTAATCAAGCCTATTTAATATACTACCAAAAGCAGGGCGTGTTGATCTTTTTGGATGAAGTTCGTTCAAATTAAAGACTGTTTAATTACGATGCAAAACTTGTAATCAATAAATGAAAGAAGTGCAACACCTTCGCTCTGCTCGAACAGCGTTTATGGGATGTTATTTCTATAAAGGAGTAATAACACGCAGCCGCTATATTGCCTGCGTGTTAACATCTAAAAATAAACACCCCGTCGAGGAATAGGTTGTTTATTATGCTGCCGATTGCGTATTTTTATGGCTATGGCTTACAAAGCGCATACCTAAATAACCAAAGGTTTGCTTAAACATCTGTACAAAGGCATCAGGGGCTTCAAAAGAAGAGGCATTTGATAGCAACGAGAACTCTTTTGTACGTAACGCGCGTAACTTAGGCTTTAAGTTTTCGTCGTCCATGTAATCTGTGATCCGATCGATAAAAGATTTCATTTGTACCGTGGTGTTATACCAATACACGGGGGATGCAAAAATCCAATGTTCATAATCGAGTAACGACTCAAAAACAGTATAAAAATCATCATTTTTATAGTTCTTACTATAGCAGTATGGCGGTATTTTATAGTCATCAAGACAAATAACGCGAATATCATTTTGCTCTGCAAAACTATTAGCATGTGCTGATGTATTTCCTTCTCTACGTGCACTTGAATAAATTATTACTGAATTTTTTTTAATTTTATATTGCATTTAACTCGCTCCTTTTTTTATGTTGGGAGCAGCTTAAAACCTCAACCATTATTGAGGTCAATATATGGATTTAAAATGAGCACAGAACAAAAAAAATTAACAGAAGCTAACCTAACCGTCGGCTATGTGGCAAAAAGAAGTGGTGTAAAAGTATCAACCCTACATTTTTACGAAACTAAGTATTTAATAAGAAGTTGGCGAAATAGTGGTAATCAGCGTAGATATAAACCCGATGTACTTCGCCGTGTGGCGGTTATAAAAGCAGCGCAAACAATGGGAATTACGCTAGAGGAAATTAAAAACACGCTAGCCACACTGCCAGACAACAGAACCCCGACCAAGCAAGACTGGTCAGCGCTTTCTAAGCATTGGCAAGCACAGCTCGACGATCGCATTGCTTATATGCAGCGTTTACGTGACAAAGTAGATGGCTGTATTGGTTGTGGCTGCTTATCACTTAAAAACTGCCCTATTTACAATAAGGATGATCATTTAGGAGAGCAACAAAGTGGTGCTGTATTGTTAGATAAAGTTGATTATACCAATTCTCCTAATTAAGTGATCTATTTTGAGGTAAAAAAATCGTGTCGATAACAAGACAGAAATTTTTAACGCAGTTAGCATCAGATTTAATCCCTCAAATTGATTAAGTATTTTTGCGGGTTGGTATAGCAAGGGTAAAACGTTTGAAATTATTTGTCAGTGCTTTAAACCACTAGGGCTATTTAATCGCACCGCGAGGCTTGTAACCGAGTGAGCTCGGTAACTGCTCATGCGTTACTTATTCTTACATCCATGAAAGAATAAGTAAAAATAGAGCAAAGTTTCCGCGTCCTGTTCACGCCCTTACCTGCATTTATGTAAGCAAATACCCCCTAGGACGAACCCAAGGGGAAATGCATGCTTGGCATTTATATTACTTTATCACCTATTTGTGGGAAATAACCACATTGCATAGGCTCTGCCTTGTCTAAAAATAAAACATACTGGTGTAAATTGAACTCCAAAAGAGAAACAAGCCCTGAAAGTAGTAACTAACCTGAACTCTGGATAATAAATCAATCTCGATCAGCTATTTTCAGCGTTAACTAAATTATCTCTTTTAACCTAAACCATTTAAGCCATCTCTAGCAGCTCGGTATAAAGCACCTAACGTAGAATCAAACACCCATTTAATAAAGCTGTAAGTAAGCTCTACAGCTTTATTAATAACTTTACCGGCAAACACTAACATATGCCCTAATAAGCCTAGCGTTTGTACTGCAAATGATGCAGACGCCTTTGCTATTTTATCGATAGTACGAGCAAGCATATCGTAAAACGTTAATCCGGTTCCAATAGCTGCTTGTGCAGCGACAGCGCTGTAATAGCCCGCATCTTTTAACAAGGTGATTAATGCCGCACTTAATTTATCAGACCAATGCGCATTAAATGAAGCTTGGTTTCTATCTTCAAACTTTAAACGCACTGGTGTGCTTAGAAAATGATTAGCTTTTACGGTTAAGTTATTCCAATCACTGCTGTTTGCCGTATTAATATAACCAGGCGTTCCGTCCAACTTATGAGCAGCACCTTTAAGACCTTGCCCATTATCTAAACGGATTTCTTGCCCATTATACGGTGCATGTGAAAATGGCCATAAAGGGACTTTAGCAACTGGATCAGCGCCATGGGTGCAACGGTAAATTTTATCAATTCTCGATGTCGCTGCCCTTGAAAAACCTTCAAGCCCTACTCGCGGTGAGCCAAATGTATACAGCTTTACTGGTAATGAATATTCCGCTTTGATCCAATCAGCGGATAACGTAGCTAAAGCACCACCTAAACTATGGCCAACAACATGAACACCACCCGTCATTTTATTCTTAATATTAGCAGTGACAAACTCTTGTAGCTTAGGCTTCATAGTATAAAATGTTTTATTAAACCCCGCATGCACCATACTACCGTTTGAACCACCACTTAAACCAAAATGAGCATCAGTTAAGCCATCACGTATTGTATCGGTCCCTCTAATAGCAATTACAGACTCCCCTTTAAAAGCCCCCGTTCCGTGACCAACTAGGCCAAAACCAGAACTTAATCCAAATAGGTGCGAAATAAAGCCGCCTGATACACCTTGTACTGAACTAGGACTTACAGAAAAGTCAAACTTTCCACGTAAAGCCGGAGATAAAGAGTTATTAATTAGATCCGTACTTTTGATATCTTTGGCATCATAAGCAAGTAACGCGAGTTGTACCGCTTGTGCAGGTGTTAATGTATTCATGCTAAATCCTTTTAAATTGTTTATAAACTAAATTTTACAGGCTGTATAAACTGTAAAAACGTGTTCTTTATCTTCAACAACCGGTATATCGTAAGTTTGAGGCTCTTTTGCAATGTCGCACACTAGATTATTTAAATACTCATTCAAAGTTTTACTTTGCTTATGTAAACCAATTCTGGCAAACCATAAAACAATATCTTTCGAGTTATCTTTTTTTATGTAGATGTGCTGAATTAGAGACCCATTATCGAACATATTCGCTGGCTTAGAGGTTTTAATAACTCGCTCAGGAAAAGAAAAATTACCATTATCGTCTGACGTCGTTTCATCTAAATACTCATCACCAAAAGTGAATGACTTAAATATGGTAATATTCGCAAGTGGTTTACCATCATTTAGCAGTTGACCACTAATCGGAACTGATAAAGTAAAATCCTGCTTTTTTGAAAAGCCAAACATATCTGCAAAAGCCTGTGTTGTAGTAAAAAAAATAACGGTAATAGACACTACTACCAGTAAAGAAATCTTTAAACGTGATAATAACAAAGCAAACTATCTCCCAAGTTTTAGCTATACATTACGTAATATATATTTCTATTTAATTACACTCTTTAAGTGCTTTTTATTTTAAATAAAAAGCGATAATCAAACTTATTAAAACTAAAAACTCTAATAAAATACAATTATACTGCATGCATTTGGAACAAAAAACAACCAGTTTATTTTTTATCCGTACTGCGCTATACATCAGGGCAAAATCGTAGATTTAACTCTGATTTAAAAGTATGTTCTTATACTGTTTAATGAATGAATATACCGACCTATAACAACCATTGATTTAAGTACTCAACGTTAAAAAATAAGTCGTTAACGGTTTATTTTTTGAAAGTAAGTTTTAAGTTTTAATAACCCAGATTCAAGTTCAAACTTTTGTATTTTAGGATTTTTAAACTTAAAGCCGTTTGAAATATGAGTATTAATCATCGTCGCCATACCTTCAAAGCCATCTGGCGCTGTAGCCACTAAATCAAGAAGTAAAGGCTGAATAAGCGGTCGATGCCCTTCTATTAAAGTGGGGGTCTCGTATATATCGTAAACGAGGTTGGTTAGTGTGTTCTGTTTTTTTTGTTCCATGTAATTTCTATAGCGCTTTAAATTAAAGCGTTAATAGCTCCTTTATATTTCAGTTTTCATTTAATGATTCATTTTTAATTGAGCTTTCTCTTTTGCTAACTGCAATAGACTAACAGCTTGCTCTTTGTCATAAGCTAAAGCGCTGTGTTCAATAACATATTGCGCATGCTCTTTTACTGCAAGCCAATTATGCTGCGATTTATATAAACTTGCTAACTCAAAATGCGCCGATGTAACTAATGAATTTGGCAATTCTGCATCTAATGCTAAAAATTCTTTGTGAAGGGAAATTGCATTATTAATATCTTGCCCCACAAACATGCCACTTCCATATAACCAAGCCAACGTTGAATAAGCTTCTATCTCTTTTGCCGCAACCCGCTTTCTGGCTTCCTTTAATAATCGAGTTCCATCTCCAGTGTGAAGGCTTAATGTAATCAATGCCTTCCAGTATCCCATTGAATAAGCTTTTTCACACCACTCCTCAAGATACTCAGGCGCGTTAATTAAGCTTCTATGGCACTGCTGTGCGGCGGTTGTTACAGTTAAATCTGGGGCATTTATATCTATAGAATTATCCCACCGAGGACCTGCGGCATAAATGGAAGGCGCCATTATAATCAACAATAATAATATTTTGGTCATATCATCATTTCCTTAAAATAGCTTTTTCAGGAATATGCACTGTATAAGAAGGTAGTGGTGAAGGTATATATGTTCCTTTTCTGTAAAAATAAGTTTCTCTTAGTGGTTTTTCGGCATCAGCTTCCCCCTTACAAGCTCCATTGTCATTACAGGTAACTCCACCTATGTACTCTATGATACTAATACGACTAACTTTTAAATTTAGCATAATAGAGTCAATTCCAATATGCTTGTTGCCAGCATGAAACGCATGATACCTATGCATAAATGTAACAATTCGAGAGCCTTTTTCTAATTTTAAGCTTTTACTTAAAATATCTGCCCACATATGGTTTCGTTCAATATGAGAGTCAGTACATGAACCGGTGTCTGCTTGCTCCCAATTACAACGCCCATCAATTTCATCCATCATTTCAATAGGCATATCTAAAGGAATAATTTTCATTCCAAGAGAATTAGCCGCTTTTACTAACTCTCCATATCCTGTACTTGAAGCATTAGTCCAATTCCATTTTGATTTAAAGTGTTGCTTGATTACATCAAACCCCTTGCCTGTACGCTGATAAAAATCTATTTTTTCTTTTATTTTTACAGGTAGCATTTCCATTGCAAAATGAGTAAAGCCCGCATCTTTGAGTTGTTTAAGAGCCTTTATAGCTTCATATTTATATGAGACAGGGCTATGACTTGACTCTGCAATAATTACCAAACGCGCATTACCGGCCATTGTTTTATAATTTACATCCGTGTTTATCTTATTCACTGTATTTCCTTATGTTTTAAAACTTAGTCGGTTAATTAAACCCATACTCTATATTTAAGTGCCTGCTAACTACGAGCGATTAAGCTAGTTCAAGGTTTATCCGAGCCCTGAAAAGTAAACTTAATAGCCAATACCAATATATGATGAAACTTTTATAGCAGTTATAACCCCCGCCAAAATTAGGACGGGTATCACTGTGATTTGTTATTGTTGTTCCACATAACTTCTATAACGCTTTAATATTTAGGTGAATATATTTAAAGTTTAATTTTTTTTCTTGGCTTGCTTTTGTAAGTCTTTTGCAACTGCTATGCGGCCCTCTCTGTCGGCATTATCTATGACGTATTGTGTATGGGTTATTACTTTTTCCCACATACCCAGTTTTTCATATATTGCTGCCAATTCATAATGGGTAGAAGCTTCAAGAAAGATTACTTGGTTGCTCTCTTGGGACAAGTAAAGTTCATATAAGCGTGCTGCTTCTCTTATATCTTTTTTAACAAAGCGACCACTTTGGTATAGCCAAGCTAATGTATTTATAGCATTAGCGTCACCTTGATTCATTCGCGTATTTAATTCATCTAAATAACGAGAACCATCCCCAGTATACATACTAATATAATACAAGGACTCCCAGTGACCCATTACATAGGCTTTTTCACACCAAAGTAATAATTTATGTGGGGCATGCATAAAACTTTTTGCACATTGCTTTGCAGCCGTATCTGATGTCAAACTTGAATCATTAATATCTATATCTGGAAACATAGATGCGTTAGCATGTACAAAACTCAATAAAGATAATGCGAACACAAACGAAGTTAATCCTTTTACCATTGGAAAGACCCATCACTATTTATACGTTTTTCGGGTAAGTGTACTTGGAAAGATTTAACTGTATTTTCATATGGGAAGCCATCTTTGTAAAAATATTTATCTTTTAAGGCCTCCTTTTGGCTAGACACGCCCTCACAGCGCCTATCACTGTAACAAGATAAACCACCAATAAAATCTATAAAGCGAACATTTTGAATACCATGTTCTTTAATTAATGAATCAACTCCTATTTGGTACTTTAAATTCTTAACCGCGTGCCATCGACTCATAAAAGCAACAACCTTATTTTGCTTAGAACTCTTAAGGATTCTAGCTAAATTATAAGCCCAAAGAGCGTTTCTGAATGTATGTGCATCAAAACATTTTCCAGTAAGAGCTTTAGCTGGTGGACATACACTATCCATTACCTCCATAGTTTCAATATAAACATCTAACGCTACAATTTTTAATCCAAAATCACGTGAAGCCTTTACAAGTTCACCATACGCATATGGTGTTAAATAACCATGGGTCT
>NZ_BADY01000019.1:0-11474 GCF_000241185.1 Pseudoalteromonas sp. BSi20495 | reverse complement strand
ACATAAGACCTGCCACTGCGGATTTTTATCACAGGTTTTTTGTAATTTATTAATAGATGATAATTGCGCTTCTAAATCGTTCATTAAAGTGGCGACTATATCTACAAAAATAACCTGGCTTGCAGCTGCGCGCTTTAATAGCGCCATGCCTAAATAACCATGGTCGCAGCAACAATCCCAAATAATATCGTGATGCTGCGAAATTAATGTATCAATGGCAGTTAAGCGTTTACTGAGCTTCATTTAAGCAGATATTTGTGACATTTTATAGACAAGCGCTTTTAAACTTTTGTCGCTGTCTACTTCAATAAAACGCTCGGTGGGGGCTAGGCGCTCAACAAATTCAATTGCGCCTTGGGTGTGCTCGTTTATTAATGCTTTAAACGCCTCTTCGCTAAGCTCTGGGCTATTAGCACACAATAACAATTGTGTGGTATCGCAAAGTAGCTCTGGCAATCTGCGCAGCACTTTTTGATAGTCTTTAGTTAATATAAAGCTGCCTTTTTGAAAGCTTGGCGGATCAACTATTATTAAATCAAACGGGGCTGCTTTTTTTAGTTTTCCAAACGACTTTAAAATATCGTGAGGTAAAAAACTTACGCCGCGCTCAAAACCATTTAGCTGATGGTTTTGCTTGCCGACTTTAAGTACGCCTTTGCTCATATCCATGTTCATTACATGATCTGCCCCGCCTTGCATGGCTGCAAGCGAAAACCCACATGTATACGAAAACAAATTAAGCACTTTGCCATGCTTGCTGTTGGCCATTACAAACTCACGGCCGCTGCGCATATCGGGAAATATTCCGGTATTTTGACGGCTCTGTAAATCAACCAAAAAACGAATGCCGTTTTCAGTTACAACATGCGGGTTAGGTAATTGCCCATAAACCACGGTGTTTTGGCTTTGTACGCCAGCGCGTTGCTGATACACAAGTGAGCTAATAAGCTCTGGCTGGTTTTTTTGTGCCCACTGCCACACAACATCGGTAAGCTCGCTTAGTGTTTGCTCGTCAATTTCGTCGTACGAAACCAAAAATAAACTGGGCGGGTAAAAGTCTAAATTAATATGACTTAACGCTTCGACGCTATGGCCTCGGCCATGAAAAACACGACACAGTTCATTTTTTAAAATTGGCGCGTCTTCAAGCGCAGTAATAAGAGGAGTAAAGTTTGCTGTCATTTTTAATTAATCAACTGTTGTTGTAGTTCATGTATTTCATCGCGAACAGAGCCCGCTTTTTCAAATTCTAGGTCGCTTGCGTATGCATGCATTTTGGTTTCTAACTGCTTAATTTTCACAGCAATTTCTTTCGCACTAAGTACCTTTTTAGACTCTTTACGAATAAGTTTAAGGTTGTCTTTAGGGCCGGCTTCTTCGCCTACATCCATTACATCGAGTATTTTTTTAGCCAGAGCATGAGGCTCTATGCCGTGCTCAACGTTGTAAGCATGTTGAATTTCGCGTCTGCGCGCAGTTTCGTCCATGGCTTTTGCCATTGATTTTGTAATTCTGTCGCCATATAAAATAGCGCGGCCATCTAAATGACGTGCAGCACGGCCAATAGTTTGTATCAAAGAGCGAGCTGAGCGTAAAAAGCCTTCTTTATCTGCATCAAGTATGGCAACAAGTGCCACCTCTGGCATATCAAGGCCCTCCCGAAGTAAGTTAATGCCTACTAACACATCAAACACGCCCGCACGTAAATCACGAATTATTTCAACTCGTTCTACCGTATCAATGTCTGAATGTAAGTAACGCACTTTTACGCCATGCTCACTTAAATAGTCGGTTAAATCCTCAGACATACGCTTTGTAAGTGTAGTTACAAGTACACGTTCGCCCTTCTCTACACTTTTATAAATCTCTGATAAAAGATCATCAACCTGATCCCCTACCGGGCGCACTTCTATAAGTGGGTCAAGCAACCCTGTTGGACGAATTACTTGCTCAGCAATTTCGCCTACGCAACGCTCTAGCTCAAAGTCGCCAGGCGTTGCCGATACATAAATAGTTTGTGGTGCTATGGCTTCAAACTCTTCAAAACGCAGCGGCCTGTTATCCATTGCTGAGGGCATTCTAAAACCATATTCAACAAGGTTTTCTTTACGGCTTCTGTCGCCTTTGTACATGGCGCCAATTTGCGATACGGTTACGTGCGATTCATCAATAATCATTAATGCGTCGTCTGGGAGGTAATCAAGCAACGTAGGCGGCGGATCGCCTGGCGTGCGACCCGATAAATAGCGACTGTAGTTTTCTATGCCTGAGCAATAACCTAGCTCCCGCATCATTTCTATATCGTATTGCGTACGCTGTGTTACGCGTTGCTCTTCTACTAATTTATTAGCACTGAGTAACTGCGCTCTTCGATCTTTTAGTTCTTCTTGTATTTTATCGATAGCCCCGAGTATTTTCTCACGCGGGGTAACATAGTGTGTTTTTGGATAGATAGTGGTGCGTACTATGTGCTTTTCGATAGCACCAGTAAGCGGGTCAAAAATACTTAAGCGCTCTATTTCGTCATCAAACATTTCTACGCGTACGGCATAGGTATCTGACTCGGCAGGAAATATGTCGACCACTTCGCCACGCACGCGATATGTACCACGGCTAAAATCTACATCGTTACGGGTGTATTGTATTTCGGCGAGGCGGCGTAGCATATCGCGTTGATCGACTTTTTCCCCGACTTTTAAAAGCAGCATCATTTTCATGTATGATTTAGGGTCACCCAAACCATAAATAGCCGATACCGATGCCACAATAATGGTATCGCGGCGCTCAAGCAGTGCTTTGGTCGCACTTAAACGCATTTGTTCTATATGCTCATTTATCGAAGCATCTTTCTCGATAAATGTGTCGCTTGATACAACATAGGCTTCTGGCTGGTAGTAATCGTAATACGATACAAAGTATTCAACGGCATTTTTAGGGAAAAACTCTTTCATCTCACCATATAACTGAGCAGCAAGCGTTTTATTGTGCGCCATAATTATTGTTGGACGATTTAAATCGTTAATAATATTAGCCATGGTAAAGGTTTTACCTGTACCCGTAGCACCTAATAAGGTTTGGTGTGCAAGCCCCGCTTCTAACCCTTCGCACAGTTGTTTAATCGCGGTAGGCTGATCGCCTGCTGGCTTAAAATGTGATTTTAACTGAAAATGATCGCTCAACTATTGCACTCCCGTAATGATTGACTGCTCAACGCATCGAGCTCTTTCATAAACCATTTATATGCCACCATTGCAGTAAATAAATTACCCAGTGCCGCACCAATAAATAATCCAATTAAACCAGCTAGCTCATTACCTATATAAGCAAACGGTAGGTAAAAAACAAATAAACGAATAGTACTTAAAAACAGTGCATTCATTGGTTTATGTAAAGCATTAAACGAAGAATTAGATAATATGATCACCCCTTGCAAACCGTAGCTAAACGGAATGGTGTAAATAAAGAGTTTTATCACATCAATTACCATTTGTTCTTTACCAAACATTTGACTAATAAAGCCTGAAAAAACAATAAGCAAAATATAAATAGCAAATTGCCAAATCATCACAAATTTTAAGGTACCAATATAAGCATCTTTTACTCTGCATAATTTACCCGCTCCAAAGTTTTGGCTCACAAACGGGGGTAATGTCATCGACAAAGCAAGTACAAGAATACTGGCTATAGATTCTATCCGGCTGCCTACCCCAAATGCGGCGACGGCTTCAGGTCCGTGATGTGCAACCATAGCGGTCATCACAGCCATTGCAACCGGGGTCAACATGTTTGCGCCTGCGGCGGGTAAACCTATTTTTAATATTTTACGAATAGCGCCTACCACCGTTTGCGACCCGGCTTTTAAACTCAACAACCGTTTTTTTACTATTAGTAAATATAAAATAATAACAACAGCAACTCCCCATGCTATTACACTTGCAATAGCGGCACCTTGAATACCTAACGCAGGAATAGGGCCAAAACCAAATATAAGCATAGGATCGAGAACCGCATTTATAAGCCCCGCCCCGCCCATTACAATACTGGGCGTTTTAGTATCGCCACTGGCACGCAGTACCGAGTTACCAATCATTGGGGTTATTAAAAATACGCTACCGATAAACCATACATTCATGTATTCGTGTATTAAAGGAAGTACCTGCTCACCTGCGCCTAATAACGTAAATATGGGGTCGATTAGCAAATAGCCAATAAACGATAAAATAAGCACTAAAACAAAAGCAACCAATATTGAGACGCTTGCGTCAAAACGCGCTTCATCTATTTTGTTGCTACCTAAAGCTTTAGCTATAACTGCCGACGTACCAATACCTAACCCAATGGCTAAGCTAATAACTGTAAACGTAACAGGAAACGTAAAACTAACTGCAGCCAATGGCTCTGTGCCTAATAAGCTGATAAAAAATGTATCAACAATATTAAACATCATTAACGTGATCATGCCAAAAATCATCGGAATGGTCATGGTCTTTAATGTAGGCAAGATAGGATCGTTTAGTAAATCTGGGCGAGTCTGAGTTTTTGAAATTGCGCGCATGAAATAAATAAGCCTCTTTTACTGAGCAGACCATTTTAAAGCATCAAGACAATTCAAGCCACGGATTTATCAACAGATTTGAAGGAAACATAAAACTAACTATTCGACAAAACAGTAAAGATCTATTTTTAGATATTTTTGCTAAAATTAAGCACTAAGCCGCCAAAAAACAATTAAAACACATTTTAGTTACTTTTCTTTACAAACCCCCGTTCATTACTGATGCATTTTCACACAAAGACATGCTTTATTTTATCGTAACGAAAAAATTCTCTCATCGAGTTAGATGATTTAAATTGATAATAGTAACCTGTTGTTTTTTAATGAAATAAAAATAGTGATTTAAAAGCTTGAAATCGTTGTAGCACTCTAAAATGCTGGTGCCGCTGATGTTCTTAAAGTTTCATAAACAGAGTTATCCACAGAAACCGTGGATAACTCATTCAAGCCCGCATTTACAAAGGCTTTTAGAGTGATGCTTTTTTCACTCAGATCTGACTTATTACAAATATTCAATTTATCGCGTTTTTCTGGTTTTAGAGCAAAAACCATCTCGACATATAAATTGCCTTATTAACCTGATTATATTCTTGTGAAAAAAATGAAAGTATAACGCAACGTATTGATTGTATTATTTTTGAGCTCTGACAATATAATCACCATCGTACATATAAGTTGTAAAAAATAATTCACTTCTGTGATTATCGAAAATCAATTTAAAACTTTTACTTTTTTGACAAAACAGACCAACAATAAAAAATACAAACGTTACTTTTTATATTTTGTGCGTGTTTTTTACAGCTAAGCGGTTTAACATTGTATTTTATTTGCTCAAAGAACTAAGGAAGGCGATCTCAAAAATCGGCATATCGTCTAAAATCGTAACTCTATTTTTTAAAAGGTTCTTTAAATGAAGTCACAAAACACGCAGATCGAACATAAAAACAACGAATAACCACCTTTTTTAAATTTATAACTTTTATATGTTGACACTTTGCGGCGCGGTCATTAATATTTCGCCCCGTTGAAAGGCAAGACGCTTCCCCCTTAGCTCAGTTGGTTAGAGCGACGGACTGTTAATCCGCAGGTCCCCCGTTCGAGTCGGGGAGGGGGAGCCAATTCTAATAATTTCATAGACATTGATAGACATTCATTCTAAATTCCACTACCCTCTGTTTTATAAATAAAAAAACAAATCGCGCTAATAATTTGCTCTGATTTACTAATCAGGATTTCATTCCTTCCCTTTTGAACTATTAAAAGACTGAAAAAATGGCTGGCTTTAAAAAACTTATCTTTATACAAATAATTTCTTGGTTATTATGTGTTGCAGCTGGAAGCTATTTCATTTCGGTAAGCTTTGATAATGCAGTAAGTGAAGCTCAAAAAAATGCGCAAGCTAGCGTTACCAACTATATAAACGACCTTTCTTTTGACGATAATTTAGTACAAAATTTAAAAAAATCATTGGCTGATGGTAAAACGTTCTCAAGCTTTACGTTACGAGATTACCAAGGCGCAGAAGTATTTAAAGTTAACTCCCCTATTGACCTGCCACTATTTGCAGATTTTATACAGTCTATTTTTAACTCTGCCCGACCGCAGTTTGCGGTAAATAAGGCTGCAGATATAAAAGTTGAATTTACAGTTAATATTCAACACTTAGCTGAACAACTTCAAATATCACTTTTTATTATTATCTTTATTTCCGCTGTTTTAGTAATTATTCCTATTATTTTGATGCAATCTATTTTTTATCAACTAAATAAAAGTATCAGCATGACCGTCTCTGACGTTATCGATGTTTATATTAACCAAAACCAAGCCGGTGAATTAGAAACAGTGCTAGATAGCTCTAAACTGAAAAGCTTAGGAAAAGATTTAGTACCAAGTTTTAACCGCTTATCGCACTTTCTTAAAACAAAAAATGAATATATACAAAGTGAAGCGCTTAGTATTAAACACGAAGCATATAAAGATGTAATTACCGCGCTAGGTAATCGTAATATGTTTGTTGAGTACTACGAAAAAAATATTGAAAATAGCGAACAAAGTACTTTTGGTTCATTAGCAATGATTCGCTGTAGTGAGCTGCAAGCAATAAATCAAAGCCGTGGCTATCAAAAAGGTGATGAGTACGTAAAGGGTGTGGCTGATATAATTAAACATATAAGTGGCACGTATGCTGGCAGTCAATTATTTAGATTAAATAGTTCTGATTTTGCTGTTGTACTTCCCCATATACCACTTAAAGAAGCCGAACGCTTTGGCGAAAACTTACAATCTCGTTTCACTCAATATCAGCAGAATCAAGAATTAAGCTCAGTGGCTAATACCGGTATTGTTGGTTATGAAAAGGGTAAGCCGTTAGGCGAACTTCTCTCAGTTGTTGATAATGCGATGAGTATGGCGCAGTCTAAGCAAATTAATGCATGGCATGTACAGCGTGAATCCGATCTTGTAAATAATGTAAGTGCTGGGTTTGGTAATCAAAACTGGCGTAAAGTGATTAACGAGGTTATTGAGTCCAAACGAGTTCATTTGGTTATGCAAAATATTATGCCGCTTGGTAAAAGTATTAAAGCATACGCTGAAATTCAAGTTCGCTTTAAAACAGAAGATAATCAAGTTCTGCCTACAGCTTCATTTTTAGCTATGGCTGAAAAGCTTGGTATGGCAGTTGATATAGATAAATTAATTATCGATTCATCACTTGAAAAAGTTAAAAGTCGTAACCTTTCTGAAAAATATTTTGGTTTAAATGTCACGGCTTCAAGCGCTCATAACGATCAGTTTGTAATTTGGTTAGAGCGTCGCTTATTAAAAGATACCCATATTGCATCAAAACTTATTTTTGAAGTGAGCGAGTTCGGCTTACAACAAAATATTAAAGCAAGTAAGCGCTTTATTGATATGGTTCACCGAGTGGGCGCACGTGTAACTGTTGAACGTTTTGGTGTTGGTTTAACCTCATTTAAGTTTTTCCGCGATTTAAAACCTGACTTTATTAAAATGGATGCCAGTTATACTCGCGGCCTAGAAGATGATAAAAACAATCAGTACTTTATGCGCTTAATGGTCGATTTAGCCCACCGCATTGGTGTTAATGTTTTTGCCGAAGGTGTTGAGAGCCAAGAAGAAAAACATATTATAGAAACCTTGTGCTTAGATGGCGTGCAAGGTTATTACATAGAAAAACCTAAAGATATCTAAACCAATTAAGCAACATTGACTAATTTAAAAAGAGCACTTGTTGCTCTTTTTTGCTTTGTAAATCGTAGTACAGTTATTTGGTGGCACCACTAACACTGCAAAGTAAAATGAATACTATACCAATCTGCTTATGTATGGGGTCTGTTTAACGTTAAGAAAATTACGCTAGAACTAGGCTAAAGTTTTTGTATCAAGTTGCTCTAAATAAAAAATTTTTAACGACGTTATAGTGCAATTTAATTCGTTAAATTGATCAAAGATTTATGCAGGTTGGTATTACATAACCTGAACACTGGTTAAGGGATTTACTAACGTATTGAGCCATGGTGATATTTAAATTTATTTTCTCTAGCCAGAGATTTTCAGTGAAAACTAGGCGAATTTACACGTTAATAGCCAGCCTATATACAAGTAAATTCAACGCAGTTAGTGCTTAATTTACTTGCTCGGGATAGATTTATTATCCAGAGCTCAGGTTACATACGAATCACAGTATTTTTACATCTTTGTTATTACCCCTTAAATTAATATTGTTTATTTAAATGATAATCACTGCATATGTTGTTAATCACACCAGAAAAAAGGATAATACACAGGATTTTTATAGCGTGAGGCTCGCATGACTGAATATGTCTTGTTATTGATTGGTACTGTTCTGGTTAATAACTTTGTATTAGTACAATTTTTAGGCTTATGTCCTTTTATGGGTGTATCAGGAAAACTTGATACAGCTATTGGTATGTCTTTGGCTACCACTTTCGTGCTTACGCTCGCCTCCGTCACCAGTTATTTAGTGAATCAGTATATTTTAATCCCACTCGACATAGAGTTTTTGCGCACAATGAGCTTTATTTTAGTAATTGCCGTTGTGGTGCAATTTACCGAAATGGTGGTACGTAAAACCAGCCCAACCCTATATCGATTATTAGGAATATTTTTACCACTTATAACCACTAACTGTGCTGTATTAGGTGTCGCTTTACTAAATATCAAAGAAGATCACTCATTTTTACAATCGGCAGTGTATGGTTTTGGCGCTGCGGTTGGTTTTTCGTTAGTGCTGGTATTATTTGCAGCATTACGTGAACGTTTAGCAGCAGCTGACGTACCCACTCCTTTTAAAGGCGCCTCTATTGCCATGATAACCGCAGGATTGATGTCGATGGCGTTTATGGGCTTTACCGGATTAGTGAAATTTTAATATGACCTTGTTTTATGCCTTAATTGCGCTTGGCTCGTTAGCGCTGGTTTTTGGGTTGATTTTAGGATTTGCGGCTATACGATTTCGCGTAGAGAGCAATCCCATTGTTGAGCAAATAGACACCATTTTACCGCAAACCCAGTGCGGACAATGTGGCTACCCAGGTTGTCGCCCCTATGCTGAAGCAATTGCCAATGGCGATGAAATAAACAAATGCCCACCGGGTGGCGAAGCTACCATGAAAAAGCTTGCCGGCTTAATGGGAGTTGATGAAAAACCACTTGCCGGCGGCGAACAAGCAGAGCCAATAAAAACGGTAGCCTACATTCGCGAAGACGAATGTATTGGCTGCACTAAATGTATTCAGGCTTGCCCTGTTGACGCTATTTTAGGCGCGACTCGCCAAATGCACACGGTGTTAATTGATGAATGTACTGGCTGCGATTTATGTGTTGAGCCCTGCCCTGTAGATTGCATTGATATGCTGCCTGTAGCCGAAACTAAACAAAACTGGAAATGGCAGCTAGATGCTATTCCTGTTACACAAATAGATTAGAGGTTTGAGTGGATAAGTTACTTGAACAAATAAAAAAAGGGGTTGTTTGGCCATTTCCTGGCGGCATACACCCACCACAACAAAAATCACTCTCTAATAGTGCTAGCATTACGCGCCTACCATTGCCCGATAAGCTCGTAGTGGCGCTAAAGCAACACATAGGCGCAAACGGTAAGCTGCTTGTAGAAAAAGGACAACGTGTACTTAAAGGCCAAGCTCTAACCTCCCCTGCTGCAAACTGGTCAGTGCCTGTACATGCCCCAAGCTCGGGGATTGTTACTGATATAGCACCAATGCCTTCTGCGCATCCTTCTGCATTACCAGAGCTGAGTGTTGTTATTGAACCAGATGGTAAAGATGAATGGGTGGCACTTAACCCAATTAATAATCCAACAACGCTTACCCACGACGAACTAGTAAATATAATTCATCAAGCCGGTATTAGCGGTATGGGCGGCGCAGGTTTTCCTACTTATGTAAAAGCTGACACAAAGCAACCAATTGAGTTTTTGATAGTCAATGCGGTTGAGTGTGAACCCTATATTACAGCCGACGATACCTTAATGCGTGAGCATGCAATTGAGGTAATTCAAGGCCTTGAACTCATGCAACAGCTGCTAAATCCAGCGTTGTGTATTGTGGGCATTGAAGATAACAAGCCTGAAGCGATAGTTGCTATGACTAAGGCGGCTGAGCATAACGAAAAAATAATTGTGCAAACGGTCCCGACTATTTACCCATCGGGTGGTGAAAAACAACTTATTAAGCTACTCACTAATCGTGAAGTGCCAAGCGCCGGCATACCGGCTGACATTGGCGTACTTGTACAAAACACAGGTACGTTGTTTGCCGTGCAGCAAGCTGTGTACGAAGGTAAGCCACTCATTGAACGGGTAGTCACTGTAACAGGTAATACTATCCATAAACCTGGTAATGTGTGGGCACTACTTGGCACTGAAATAAAACATTTACTTGATTGCCAAGGTTTTTCACCTGTACCACAGCAACGCGTTGTTATGGGCGGCCCGATGATGGGCTTTACTCTGCCAACAGTGCGGATTGGCATAGTTAAAACAACTAACTGTATTTTAGCGCCTGATCATAAAGAGCTAGCAGAACCCGGCCCTGAAAAAGCCTGTATACGCTGTAGTGCGTGTGCTGATGCCTGCCCTGCTTCTTTATTGCCACAGCAATTACAGTGGTTTGCTAAGTCAAAAGAATACGACAAACTACAAGAACACAATTTATTTGATTGTATCGAATGTGGCGCATGTGCCTATGTTTGCCCAAGTGAAATCCCACTTGTGCAGTACTACCGTGTCGCCAAAGTGGAAATAAAAGAACAACAGGCTGATAAAATTAAAGCTGATCGCGCAAAAGAGCGTTTTGATGCACGTAAAGAGCGCCTAGATCGCGAGCAAGAAGAAAGACAAAACCGCCATAAACGTAAACCTGCTGCTAAATCGGCTGACGAAAAACAAAAAGTAGCTGATGCTTTAGCCCGCGTTAAAAACAAATCAGATAATGGCGATGAAAAATCAGCTGTTGCTGCCGCTATAGCCCGCGCCAAAGCTAAAAAGCTCGGTGATCAATCTGCGGAATTAGAACCTGATAATAGTGAAGTCGCAAAAGAACGCGCGCTACGTAAAGAACAAGCTAGAAAATATAAAGATCAAAAATCTCAAACAGATGAATCAGCCGATACTGCACCTGTTGATGATAAAAAAATCAGCAGTGGCTGCAGCAATTGCTCGCGCTAAAGCTAAAAAAAGCAGCGCAAGCAAATGAAGGTACTGAGCCAGTCGTTAATGAAGCGCCACAAAGCGAAGCACCTGTTGATGACAAAAAAGCCGCCGTTGCCGCTGCTATTGCACGCGCTAAAGCTAAAAAAGACAGCACAAGCAAATGAAGGTACTGAGCCAGTCGTTAATGAAGCGCCACAAAGCGAA
>NZ_BADY01000020.1:0-2238 GCF_000241185.1 Pseudoalteromonas sp. BSi20495 | reverse complement strand
ACTAATACCCCGCTTAAAGAGCGTATTTGATTTAAGCTACTTTGAAGCAATGCTTGTGCAATTTTGCTTTTTTGGTGCTTATTTTATTGTATCGTTACCCGCTGGAATTTTAGTTAAACAACTAGGCTATAAAAAAGGTATTTTAACAGGCTTAGTTGTGGCATCGATTGGGTGCATGTTATTTTATCCTGCTGTGGTTGTGCATGAATATTGGCTTTTTTTAAGTGCGCTATTTGTCCTTGCTTCAGGTATTACAGTTTTACAGGTATCTGCAAACCCTTATGTGGCCGCTCTTGGTCCTGAAAAAACAGCCTCGTCGCGCTTAAACTTAGCACAAGCACTTAATGCATTAGGTACCACCGTTGGTCCTTATGTTGGTGGGTTATTGTTTTTTGGCGCTGCAGGTAGCCTTGCTGTTTCAGCAGGTTCTGCAGAATCAGTGAAAATTCCTTACTTACTGCTAGCAGCAGCTCTGTTGTCAATTGCTATTATTTTTGCCTTTATTAAATTACCAGAAATAGAAGCGCATAAAGACAATAACGATCAACACACTCAAACTCGCTCATTAACTCAAGCACCTCATTTAACAATGGGTGTGTTAGCTATATTTTGTTATGTAGGAGGAGAGGTTGCTATAGGAAGCTTCTTAGTTAATTACTTTGGCGAGGCACATATTGCAGGTCTTGAAGAACACTCAGCAGCTAAACTCATTAGTTATTACTGGGGAGGTGCCATGGTCGGTCGCTTTATTGGTTCTGCACTTTTACAAAAAATTGCACCATCTAAAGCTATTGCTTTTAATGCATGCAGTGTCATTGTTTTATTATTGATAACAATATTTAGCGACGGCGACGTTGCATTATATTCAGTATTAGCAGTTGGTTTATTTAATTCTATTATGTTTCCAACCATCTTTTCTGTTGCAATAGAACGATTAGGCTCATTAACGAGTAAAGGATCTGGTTGGTTGTGTCTTGCAATTGTCGGTGGCGCGTTGATCCCTCTGATACAAGGGTACTTTGCTGACACGGTTAATATACAAGCTAGTTTCTTTGTCCCAATGTTGTGTTATGTATTTATTGCTTGGTACGGTTTGAACGTAGTTAAACTAGCGAAAAAATGGTGATTGAGCCGTTGTACTTAATCTTTTTAATTTTATAAGTTTAAGCTTTTATCATATTTGGTTTAAATAATACCAATCTGCTTAGATATGAGGTAATTTAATTTGTTAAGTTGTCCAAATACCTATGCAGATTGGTACAAGTAAACTAGCTCAGCTTGTTGTCTTTATAAAAGGCGATTGAAGATTTTATTAGGGCTTACTAACTTTTACAATTCGAAAGTTGCTCTAACGAGTAAATTTAATTACCGCGCTGCGCATGTTTGGCGTTTACACTGTATTCTCGGTTATTTACGGGAAATAACGACACCACATAGGTCTGCCTGAAAATAAGCCGACCATGGTAAATACTCCTTTGCAGTGATTAAACCTTATTTAGTTAACGTACATTCATCCCTTCATGCACAATGTTTTTAGTGATTGAATACGTATTCAATTACTAATCGAGTCGTTACTTTGTAGAACGTTCCAATTTTATGTTTAACTCATCGCACAGAAAATCTACGTTCTGTCAGTTAGTCCTTTACTCTTATTTTTAACGAAATCGCAGCTTAACAGGGGTTATTAAGTAAGAAAACTTTCTAAATTTTGCTAAAATTAACAGGCTAACGAATATAAGAATAATGCATTTATGTCCGCTAAGCCTGAACTTTATAGCAAGGTGACTATTGCAGCGTTATGCATTTAAGCTTTCGTATTTTAGCCGTATTCGATTAATTACATGTATGTGAATAAATTTAGTCAGTTATTTTTACTAAATGATGAAGCGGTTTTATTTTTGATAGGCTATACGTATAAATAAGTTGAAAAAAATTAAAAGTGGCTTTCGCTTTACTTTATACCAGTATGATGACGAGTGAAAACCCTCCTTGTCGACGTATTCTTATTGAAATACAAGGCATTTAACAACTCTCATAAAGTATTTAAAGCAATAAAATAATGGTGAATAAAATTTCTAACAAACAAAGCTGGCTAAACTTAATTAACATTGACAGTGTTTATAGTTCTGACAAACAACGTCAAGCGTTTTCTTTATTCACTATGATTGCTATATCTATTGTTGTTATTAGCATTCTAATTTTTTTGAATTATGATGTTTACTCACCAATATTAACAAG
>NZ_BADY01000021.1:0-13841 GCF_000241185.1 Pseudoalteromonas sp. BSi20495 | reverse complement strand
CATAGTGGCTTTTCTAGTGTAACTATATTTAAATCTTTTTCTTTTTCTGTTTTCTTCATTTTTATTTTCCTGTTTTTGTGTGAGTGGGAAGAATAATCTTCTTCTTATAACAATATATATAAGACTTTTTTTAGCGTGTTAATGTTCTAACAATTTAGGATTATGTTTTAACAGTAAATAAAAAGTGCATAAATATAATTATAGAAACAGTAAAAACACTGTTAAAGAATGAATAATTAAAAAGGTAAAAAATTATGTTTATTGAAGACGAACAAGCACAAGTATCAACACCAGCAGCAGCAAGCAAAGCAGATAAAAAATATCAAATCAGAATCTCATTAACAGACCGTGAAGATGCAATTTTAAAATCCTACATGGCAGACAATATGATCTCTAATCGTTCGCTATTATTAACCAGTATCATCAAGCGCGAATTGACACAGATTAATAATGACTTGCAGTATGGGTTTTAATCATGATGGATTTATCAAAATTAAAACAAGAAGTTACAGACGGTGTAACAGTGATTTTTAAGGGTGAAACACTGTCAAAATCATTTTTAGAGAAGACTATCAATGCACTAGTTGAACAGATTATTGAATCGTATGATCAAGAAAAATCAAAGGTTTTTGAAAGTATTGTAAATGAGTCTAAGACTATTCAACAGCTTGATGCAGAAGTTTCAGCACTAGAGACAATGATCGCAGAAGAAGACAAACTATTAAACAAAATGGGTGGTTAATAATGACTATTTTTACAGAAAACGGTGAACTATCCGAAGATGTTAAATGTAAATTGCAGGGACTATTTAATAAACTTTGCGAAGAAACTATACCACCAGCAATTAATGAAGATATTCAGAGTATTAAACAAGTTTTTATTAATGAAGATATTGAATCTAGAAAAGAGAAAATCAAAAAGTTGAAGAAAATACTTGATGATAAAATCAAAGCTAGACGAGTATTAAAAACTAAAAATAAAGCTGGTGGTATACCTCATGATCACGAAAAAACAATTTTACCTGAAAGTGTAGATTCAGTTAAAAAAGCACCGTGGTTTAAATTATAAAATAAATTAAAAAGAGTTAGCTAGTATGTGTGAAATTATTAAGGAAAGTAAGGAAGAGATTTTAGAAGTATTAAAATTATATAAAAAAGATTTACAAGCAAAGATTCTTTATTTTGAATCGTTTATAAAGACATTAAATGAAAAAGTTAACGAGCTTGATTCAATTTTAGAACAATAATAGGTAAAAAAGATGACAGATGAAAAATTAAAACAGATTTATGAATTCTTAAAATCAGAGGTTGAGAAAAATAAAGGAAGCTTTTTAAACGATGATGCATTAACCGAAGCAGTTAACAAAATGCAAGACATTAAAAATAAGATTCTAGAAAATAATAAAAAATTAAATAGGTTTGGTTATGGAGCAGAAAAATAAAGGCAAAAAACAGTATATTATGAATAAGGTAGTTACGTATTTTCAACATGGTATGTATTGCAATGATGAAGCAAAAAGAGCTATTAAAGCAATCTTGATAGGTTTGAATACAGTGGTAACAGTTGATCAGGTTTGTGACGAATACGAGAAACAATTCGGGAATGAACAACCTGCTTTCTTTGGTGTGTTTAATCTTACAGACATTATTTTAAACCTAATAGAGGTTTAAAATAATGTATATGAACTGTCAAAATAATAAGATTCGATTCTATACAAAATCGGATACGAACCACGAAAACTTAAACAACCTATACGATCAGTACGTTCAAAGTTATTCAAAACAAGCGACTGTTACATTAATATTAAATCGTTATGGTTTACGTTTTGATCATACTGTGTTGAATATTAAAGTTGATCAACAAACTGCAAAATACTTGATTTTAGAACATTTATTCTATTTTCTTGAAGCACAATTTTCTAAAAAAGGTAAACGATAATGATTGAACGAATTTTAACATTAACCAGCTTTGATGATGTTTTTATAAAAATAATGACAAGTTCATTTGACCGTGAAAAAGCTATTAATAATCTACTGAAAGAGTTTGAATTATGTAAAAAAAGCAGACGGCACTTTTTACACAGCAACGGACGTATTTTCAACTGATTTGTTAGCAATTGATCGTTATCCCCGAGAAGATTTAGCGACAAAAATTAAGGCGTGGATGATCAATTTACATGATAACGTATTGAAATATAAAGAACCGTTACATTATGGTTCATTTTATTATAAGTGGCCTAATGGGGAATTATCAAACCATGCTCCTACTGGTGCGAATATTCCACCAGCGGTAAAATAAAAAACATAAATATTATTGGATTTATATTTTTGCGAATGTAAAAGAATATTAAAAGCCGTTGAATATTTGTGTAGGTGATAATACATAAAATATTCAACGGCTTTTTTTATACGTTTAATTAAATAAAAATATAAACAATACCAACGAATTCAAAAAATAAATTAAGTTGGTTAAAATGGTTGTTTTTGGCCTACTTAACTTATAAAAACAAGCGTTTCACCCCTCTTTTAGCACCAAACGTATTTTAGTTTTTTAGGGTTTTCATAGTAAAAATATACAATTTAATTTTAATGATGATTAACGATAAGCTATGAGGATTCACCCTAAACTGGCTATGCCTCTATTTATATTATTAAAAACGTCATATAGTGCGTTTTAGATGGGTTTATGGGCGTTATTCAATTTTAACTCTGCAACACGACACCTATTTTTGCCGTTTTTTATGCATCAGAATAAAAAATTATCTTTTTTACTGTATAAAAAATATACAATTCTCTATATATTGGGTATATGATGAAAAATCGCCAAAAATAAAACTTATGTTTTTGGGCGTCTGGTGTAAAATTAAGGTTTAAAGCCGTGTTTTTACATTTTCGTATAACTCCCTTGCGCACCGCATTGGTGCGTGATGCGTGTAATATAACCTTATGATTTAATTGATGCTTTTTGATTGTTGTACCACAATAGTGCAATGGTGCACCAACATAGTTCAAAGGTAGTAAAATAGTTACTGTATAATAAATGAGCTTTAAATAAATTATGAGTTAAATCAATATGTTATATAAAATAAACAATAATGGCTGGTGGATTGACCATTATCAACACCACCAGCCACCATTAAACAATATTCTCAAAAATGGAGATTAAAATATAAAATAATATAATAGGTATAAAAATGAAAACATTAATTAAAACTAACGAATACTTTAAACTTAACGCACAAGGTGAGCTAGAAGTGTGTTTTTCAGGCATAAAAAAAGAGCTTACCGCGACCAAACGTAAAAGCTCTCTTCAAAACAAACTTGTTAGTCAAACTAACAATAATATTTATGATGCTAATAACAGCAAGAAAATTGATAGCTGTCAACAGGTAAAGAAAGAAAAACTGCAATTAATTGATGGTGGCGTAGGTGTAGGCAAAACTACATTAATGTTGAAAGAGACTATTAAAACTATGCTTGCTGGTGGTGTTGTAATTTATGGCACTCATTCAATTGATGCACAGGTTGAACGTTCAATCGAATTACAAGAAGAGATTCAAAAGTATATTAATGCAGGTGTTAATAAACTTAAAGTTGCTCATTGTGAAAAAGCGGCTGAAAAAGTTGAAAAATTAAAAGCACTATTAAA
This sequence comes from Pseudoalteromonas sp. BSi20495, assembly GCF_000241185.1. Classification (NCBI taxonomy): domain Bacteria; kingdom Pseudomonadati; phylum Pseudomonadota; class Gammaproteobacteria; order Alteromonadales; family Pseudoalteromonadaceae; genus Pseudoalteromonas; species Pseudoalteromonas sp. BSi20495. Next base: position 10,193 of record NZ_BADY01000021.1, on the reverse strand, counting down.
CCGTGTAAAAATGGTTTCATCAAAAGATCTTGATAAGGGTGTCACAGTTGATTCAATGTTTCAAAATGTTATGTGTGAATTGAAACTACAACCTAACACTGGTGCTTGTGTATTGGTTACTAACGTTGCTGTAAGACTTATTAACTTTGATGCACTATCAAATAACAATGATTTGCTTGTTCTTGATGATGATGTAACACCATTTAGTATGTATAAACCTTTTGATAAACATAACTTAAATGAGGTTGAAATAGTTAAAGCATGTTTCAAAACTGAGGTTGTTAGAGTTGATGATAATGAATCAACTCTAAAAATAAATGGTAAAGCTGACCAATTCGGCGAATTAATTAAAGATATTGAAAGAAAGAACAGCACGAATACCAAGTTTACAGCAGAGATTAAAAAAGTTGCTCACATGATAGATAAAGAAAAGAACAATGATTTATTTTTAAAGATTCTAAAAAATAAACAAGGTTCATACAACGTAGAACAATTTTCTAAATTATCTCAAAATGTTTTTGAACACTTTAAAACTGTTTATGCACTTTCTGAAAATGTGAAAAATGATAACACCGCAGTTTATTCTTGGTTAAAAGAGGGTGTGAAGTATGATTACACCATGCTTACATACGATAGTGAAAAGCGCGGTAAAAAGTTTCTGTATGGTGCAGACGGTAAACCTATGATCAGAATTGCTTCAATAGCTGGTGAAAATAAGTTTACTATTGCTAAAGCTACCAACGATCAACAAGGTTATGTGAAAGTGACTGACTACATAAACAATCTAGGTTCTATTGTTGAGGGTGTTATGTTCAGTAAAAATAACCGTGTTCATGAAACAGCATTTAATAATCTTAAATGTGATTTTGATACTGTTTCTACTATCACACGTAGCCGTAACGATTTAATGCACAATAACGTTATGCTTAACTATGGGTTAAATAAGGTGGATAACTACACTGGTAGCTCTTTAAATAGTTTACATGGTGTATCTATGGATGAACTCGATCAACAGGTAACAATATCTGCACAGGTTCAAAATATTGGTCGCGGTGCATTAAGAACAACTCAAACTAAACCAGTTGTTTTGATTTTCCCTGACAACGAGACAGCACGTGCAAGTATGATTCGTTATGCTAAATCATACCCTGAACTACAGCCGTTCATGGATGAACTATTAAGTAACATTGAAGTTATTAACGATGAACAATTTAAAAATGAAAAGAAAGTATACGAAAACGAGAAAACAAGAAGACGTGTAAATTATTTAAAATCTGTTCACGGTGAAAAAACGGTTCAATCATTCATTGAACAACATGGTGCTTATACTGCTATTGAATATTTTGATAATTTATCTGTAAATGAAAAAGAACTTAAAAAGCAAGTTACTAAAATTGCACAAAAAGCTAAAGATTATAAAGTTAAATCTACTGAGGTTAAACAAGCGGCTGAAAAAATTGGATTGAATGAGTTCATTGAAAAATGTGAAAACCTTAAAGGAAAGGCAATTGCAGAATTGGTTATGAACATTAATAACAATGATGAAACTATTGCTGGTGGTGTTGTTGAGGTTGTTGAAACGGTTCAAGAAACTGTTTCAACAACAGTTGAAAAACGTGAATCAACCTTTGCAAACTTTAAAGCAAAAATGAAACAAAATAAAAATATTGACGAATTCAAAAATAATATTGGTGGTGGTTTAGAACTACCATCTATTGAACATGGTAAAGATAATCAAGAACTTAAAAGTGTAGATTTTATGGATAGTGTTGATAATAGCAAAACTGCTTTTAACTTTGGTGATCAACTTAAATCAACTGCTTTTACTATGAGTTCTATGTATTAATAGGGGAATAATTGAGGAATGAGGAAAGAATAATTTTCCCTAGATTTTTAGTCGGTTCTGTATAAGGGGAACTATCAATTGAACGGCTAAAAATCTAGGGAAAAGTGGAGGGAATAATTGAGGGAATATAATAATAGTTGGTTAAGATCTTTATACATAAACATCTAAAAACTAGTTGAATACAAGCTAACGCAGTTAGCGAAGTTGTAGAGCGATAGCGATACTTATATTTGAATATAACCGTTAACAATCTAGTTTCACTGCGTTCAACGACTACGACCTTTACAGGTCTTGTGTTAATTGGTTCTTTTACTCATTTATGTATAAGGTTAGTTATTAATACACTATCAATTAATATTCCCCTGTTTTAATTAATAGTTGACAACGTTACACCAATAGGTTTATGAGGTTCACTATCAAAAGATGATCTAAAAGCAATGTGCAAGTATATCAACAATCTTATGTATGGTGATCTGTATGATTTAGAAGAATCCCTTAATTTTGATAAAATATTGAAAATTGTAAATTCACAATTTTATACATAGTCTGTAATTACTGAAAAAAACTTACATAAATAATTCTATACAAAACAAAAATCAATTTTTTACTTTCATTTAAATTGGTTGGCCTTATGTTTTTATTAAAAAATCGTAATAAGTAGTCATTCTGTCATCATCAGCAGAATACTTACCTTCAGTTCATACAATGGTATAAGTCATCCATTGCATGAACAAAAAAAACCCTATTCAAGTAATATTGAGTAGGGTTTTTTTGTATTTTGGCTTTCATCTTTTTATTCTTAAAGCTAGGCTGGTTTACCTAAGTCAGTTTCAAACTGAATATCTAAAGAAGCACACTGGATCAACATTAATTCTTAAAATAGCTTGATCATCACTATCTATGTAATCTTTTACGACTATTGCAACTCTCCATTCATCTTGGTAAGCGTGGTGTTCGCCCAACTGTTTATAAAGCTATGGATGAAAAAGAACGTAAATCAAAACAAAGATTAGCTAAAAAGTTTGGTGTAGATGATATTCAAAATATTATTGATAAAATTGGATTAGACGAATTATTAAATAAAATGAATGGTCTACGTAGTGCAAAAGCAGAGAAGATTTTTAATTCTCTTTTGCTAAGTGTCCCCAAACTACCAGAGAGAACATCGGACAATCAATTGGGGACACTTAGTGCTGAGGGTAGTATTGGTGATAAGTGTCACGAATTAACGTTAATAACGGGTATTAGTGACAGTAATAATGAATCAATTGATAACAACAAGATTTATGATGAACTATTAAACCAAGATGCAGCTAATGATCCTGTAATTGAAGAACAGCCAATACAATTAAAGCCAATGCAGAATAATGTAAAAAAAACATTAAGTTTGGATAATGCTTCATAAAGTTGACAGTTAACCGTGAAAAACAGGGGTTACATTGTAAAATACAAGCTAATGCCTTATAAATAAATTTTAGCTTGCATAAGCTTATGTTTTATATTATAGTTACCTCGAAATAAACAAGACTTTCTAATAAGGGGAAGTGATATAAACTATAGGTAACAAAAAATGAAAGATATTAATGTAAGTACAAGCGAATTTAATACAGTTGAAGAATTATTAGCAAAAATTGATAACACTGAAAAAGATGTTTCAATAAAAATAGAAGATGAACTATTCTCTTTAGTGTCATGTTTCAAAACAATAATAACTCCTTACGGGCAGTATGCAGTTGAGCTTAATCCGCTTGATTACACTACCAAATACTTTGAAGTAGCTCATTGGTTGTATACAAAGTTGATTCAAAAAGACTTGGAATCAGTAAGTGTAGAATTTAATAATGCTAATGTACCAGTCATTAGTTTTGACTTAGATACATCTACTTTTATATAGTTTTATTGCTATTTTGTTCTAACTTGTGGGAACAATAAAAAACACAACTAAACATAAAAACCACTGTTTTCTAAACCGTGGTTTTTTTGTGTCTGCTACACTCATACTTTCCATAATCCAGGATTGATATGAAATACACTATTTTAATTTTAACTCTTCTATTCGTACCATTGTCAGTAGCAAAAACTTATGGGGATTTGAACGTATCTGAAATTGTAAGTATCTATGATGGAGACACGTTTCGAGTTAATCTTGATGGTGACATGCCCCGAATCTTTGGTGAAAACATAAGTATTCGTGTAGCTAATATCGACACGCCAGAAATTCGTACTAAGTGTGTTAAAGAGAGAGTCTTAGCTAGAAAAGCAAAACAATTTACAGTTCAAAAATTAAGAGAAGCTAAAGTAATAGTTCTAAAAAGCGTTAAAAGAGGGAAATACTTTAGAATAGTGGCTGACGTATTCTTAGATGGTGTGTCGCTGTCAGACTTACTTTTAGAGCATAATTTAGCTGTAAAGTACGATGGAGGTAAAAAAGTTAAAAATTGGTGTGGATAAGGTAGCTTGAATTTAAAAATTTTTAATTAAAAGCAATTAATTTTCAAGAAACTTATTGTAAGCTATCTAAATTCCTTAATTAATAAAACCATAAAGAGAATTTGAATGGCTATCCATGAAACTTATTCCAAACGACAGGCAAAATTAAATAACGAGCAGCCAGATGTATACTTATACGATAAATTGCCTGAAAAACTTAAAATTCAAATCATCCATATTTGGGAAAATATTTTTATTAATGCTCGCTTGCAATTTACTAAAAATATTAAAACCTTCTATGAGAAAACTCATAAAATATTATGTTCAGATTTGGGAGTTTTTGCATTGCCTTATGTTGAGTATGACTCAGTTGGTAATCCATCAAAAGAATTACTTTACTACTTTACTAAAAGTAAAAGTGTTAATGAAGATTTAACCGTTATTGAAGAAATGTTCAAACTTATCAATAACCCTATAATGCTTAATAATAAGTTAGCTGCTGAAGCTATAAACGATCTAAACATTAGATTTAAAGAAAATTCTGTCGGCTATCAATTTTTAAATAATGAAATTGTTCGAGTCGATTCGGAGATTATACACTCAGAAACAGTTGTACCTGCTTTAAGGTTACTTAATCAAAAAGAGTATGTAAGTGCTGAAAGTGAGTTTTTAAACGCCCATAAAGCATATAGGAATGGCGAAAATGGTACTGCTATTCTTGAGTGCAACAAAGCTTTTGAAAGTGTAATGAAAGTGATTATTCATAAACAAGGTTGGGCTTATGATGAGAAAGGGAAAAGGTCTAAAACTAAAGCAACAGCTAGTTCTTTAATTGAAATCTGTTTTGAAAACAATCTATTTCCTGATTACTTAAAGTCCCAAGTCACAGCGTTAAGAACTTTAATTCAAAGCAGTATACCAACTATAAGAAACAAAAATGGTTCTCATGGGACTGGTTTACAGACTGTAGATATTCCCACTTCATTAGCATCGTTTACGCTTCATATGACTGCTTCAACAATCCTATTTTTAATAGAATCTGAGAAGAGTTTATAGGGGTAAAATTGTTTAAACCGTGTAATTAAGTATGTTAAGATATTCACACTAAAGGACTGCATCTAATATAAAGGACTAATAATGAACAATAAATCATTCTCACTACTTTTAATCGCTATCGGCCTTGCTGGTTGTCAATCTACATCAAGCACTCCCAAATCTGTAGGTAATAAACTTGATAATGGTGTCGTAGACTGTGGATACAACAATATTGATTCTGCTGAATACATTAAAGCACCTGATTATAAAATGAGGTATATTACGAATATTTTTTCATCTGATCCTACCGCACAGTATGAAAAGCAGTTCAATAATCCTAGTTATTTTGCACCACTTGCAACTGAGAAGTTTAAGATAACTTCAACTGAAATTAAAAATAAGTATTATTATAATAACGCAACTGGTAAACCTAATAGTAGATTAAAAACAGACAATGTATTAATTGATGGTAATCGATATGAGTATCAGAATGCATCTGATGTAAAGGTAATCACTGAATCTTGCAAAGTTTATTGGCTAAAAAGAATTCAATACATTGAACAAACGGTTTCAAACGTAAGCTTATCTGATGGTTCGGATTTTGTTGTAAAAAACTACGAAGAAATATTGGGAGCAAATAATTTTAGAAAGTTTAATCCGCCAGAAGCTAAAGTTACATACGATAAATTCACCAAAATAAGTAAGATCGAATCAACATTCGATAACAGCTTGATGTTGCGCACATGGGTCAAAAATAACGTTAAGGATAAGCCAAAGAAAATCCAAATCTATGCTGATGTTCACTTTTTAGATAAGTGGGGTCATTTAAGCAAAGCTTTTACTGAAACTGGTTTAGTAACTGAGATTACAAAAATCGACACCGATATTGATTGTTCTAATTCAAAGCTTTTAGGTGGCTGTAGTTTAACTGAAACCATTGGTATTAGTTTACCTTACTCTTTTTATGAGTCTCATAAGCAGGGTTTTGAAGTTAAAGTACAAGGGACACGCTCTAAAGTGATTAAAGTTAAAGACTATCAGGTGCAACAAATTTTAGATGCAGTAGCTTCATTTGAAAAATAGTGTGAAATATAATTTTAAATAGTAATTCTTGTTGGAAAGCTTGAGTCTGTTCACAGGGTTAAGCTTCTATAATACTTAGAAACAAAAAAGGAATGCACTGTGCCTGTAAAAATAGTAAATAAAAGAAGCTTGAGTGAATGTATTATTTCTGACCATAAAAAGCGACTATCTAGTTTTTTAACCGAATCAGAATTAAACTCTGTAGAGATAAAACTGGTAAATGATGAAGTGTTATTTAATGCAAGTGATGCAATATTAGCGAAAATTACTGCTAAATATGGACAGACTGATGAATAGCTAATAATTATCATTAATAGTAGTATATTGATTATTAAGAATTAATTTAAAAAGGCTGAACAGTAAACTAATACTGTTCAGCCTTTTTTGCATCATACGTATAATGCTGGTAACGCTATGAAAGGAGCGTATACAATTATTTAAATGTTAGATTCTTTGATTATTTTAAAAACTGTGGTTTTACCTAAACCAGTTTCACGTTGAATATCTGCTTTTTTCATACCACTTGCAGCCAGTTCTAAAACTAACTGTTTCTTATCATCGCTGGTGGGTTTACGACCTTTGTAAACACCTTTTTCTTTAGCATGTGCAATACCTTCACGTTGACGTTCTAAAATCATAGTCCTTTCAAAGTCGGCAAACATTGCCAACATATCCATAAATAACTTATCTTGTGCAGATGATGTATCAATATTCTGATCTAGTATTTTAAGCGTTACACCACTTTCAGTTAATTCATGAACAATATTTTGAAAGTCCCTCATGTTACGAGCCAACCGATCAATTTTTGTTATAACTACAGTATCGCCCTCTCTTAGTTGTTCAATCATTTTTTCAAGTTCAGGACGGTTTGTATTTTTACCGCTTAATTTTTCACTGTAGATTCTATCAACACCATGTTCATTTAATTTTTCTAACTGAACACTTAAATCTTGATCTTTTGTAGATACCCGCGCATAACCAAAAATAAATGATTTACCTTTCACAATTTACCTAACCGTTCGTTTAGCTTCTAGAGCCTATACAATAATGGCTCTTTAATTACAAAGCAACCCTAAACGAACGGTTTAAAGATATTTTTCTAATTGTGGAAAAACGTCCGCAAAGTATACCCCAAACGAACATTAATATTTTACATACTGTATTGACAATTCATTAATAGTGTGAGCCAGTTAACAACCATTGTTAATGTATTCACAGCTAAAAAAAGTCTTATATATATTGTATGAGAGAAACAAAAAGAGAATGAATTATGAAGAAAAGGGGAAGACCTAGAATTGATGCAAAATTGAGAAAATCTAAAACAGTTAGTTTCAGAATCAAACCTACAGCAGAAAAGGCAGTTAAACGTTTAATGCAATCGGATAATCTCAATTCTGCTATGAATCAACTTTTAGAAAATATTGAATCGAATATTGTATTTATTAACGATAATGAGAAACAGATTCTTAATGATGGGTTAGGTATCGAAGATGCAGTGTCTTACTACAGCGCGATCATACTTAATGACTTAGAAGAATCTAAAGAAAATATTCAAGAACAATCAAACCAAGCTATTGAAGAATACATAGACGTTGGTTTTGAACGTGAATCTATTAACCATCATGAAGAATGGTAAACAACTATAAAACAAAAGGGTAAACAAAAATGAAAGAAGTAAAACAAAAAACAGTTATGACATTTAAAGATTTTCGCGAGTTCAACAACTCATTGAATAAATTGAAACGAGAAGCAAGAAAGGTAAAAGATTCTGACGAATTGGCAACGATTCATAAACAGATTGATATTTTAACAAAGACACTAAAGAAACGATAAACCAAAATAAAACACTCTCACACACTATAAACAACTATTAATAAAGGTTACATACTATGCTACCAACACTAACTAAGGAGCAATTAAAACTACAACATGATGAACTAACGAAAATACTACAATCGTTCGGAATAATTAAAATTGACCAAGCAATTAATAATGCAATCATTGAGGTTATTGTTCACCACCTCAAAACAGATTTAGTTACGTTCGAATCAAAGTCCATTAATGATTTAGGAACGAAGCAAACACAAGCTGGTGCGATCCGTGGATTAATTTTCCTAGCAATTGAACGGCCAGAGTTCATTTTTAGATTCCATTCAATGTTAACCCTAAAAATAAATCATGCTGAACATTGGTTAAAGTTTCTAGACACTAATCCTAAGATTCCAAGCATTATTAAGCACCGTATAGTAAATTTCCTAAATGCTTAATAATTAATACATTTTCCTATAAAATATAGCTGCATCATACCATCATAGCCCCCGTATTATGCAGTTATATTTAATGCAAACATTTAATACAATATTGAATAATAATCTATTAATTGTTCAACATTCACCGTTCCAGTCATCAAGATCATATATCGGTGTATATTCTCCGCTTTCAAAATCAAAGTCATTCATACCACCAGCACCATTATTAATAGCACCCACATTAAATAAATCATATAGTTCATTTCTTGTATCTGAACTATCAATTTTCAATTTATCAATAATTCTAGTTACTTTTTCGCGCTGGTTATCATACGTTGATATGAGTTCTAAATGATTTGGATTGCAACACTGAGTGTTACTACATTTATGATTGACTTGTAAGTTATTGTTATTTAGTGTTTTTGTTATGTTTTTTATAGAGTACATAACACGGTGCATATAAAATTGATAATGATTGTTTTGCGGTCTATTCTTCAATACTTTATTGTTGGCTTTATAGAACCTGTAAAGCGATATTGTTTGATATTTTGTATTTTGAGCTTTTATAGGGGTCATACACTTACCATACTTTCTTATAAAGCTTGCGCTATGTTTTGCATCATTTCTTTTATCTACTTTCAGCATACTATAAAGATGTTCGACTAGGTTTAAATCTTGCCTGACTTTGGCGGGTATATTTCTATAAGCTTTTGAATTATCGATATTGATTTTCTTACACATTAAAATAAATTAAGTTGTTGATAATGAATATATTTATAGAATTAAAACTACAGTCTTGAAAATTATACTTTTATAATTACTACGATCGTAGTTCCAGACATAATCTCATTCCTTATCATTTTATTATTCGTTTATGGTTAAAGTATAACCTTTAAGCGCTTTTGATAAAGCTGACAATTGTAACTTAATTTGTATACTTTACTTAAGCCAAGCTTTGAGCGTGTTCATCATTTATACACTTTAGATATTGTTTAATAGTTGTCTAATAGTTGTCTAATCTCCATATAATAAACATACTTTAGCCAATACAGTGAGTTGCCATGTTAAATAATAAAATACCTCCCGTTATTGTTGTGCTGTTTTTTGCAGGCATAATGGCGCTTATTGCGCATTACAGTGTTATTGATTTCACCGCCTTTATTACCTACTTAGCAGCAAGTTTGGTCATTATTGGGTGTGTTTTTTGTATTGCAGGGGTGGCGAGCTTTAAAATAGCAAACACCACAGTAAACCCAAATAAACCTGAGCAAGCGTCAAAACTTATTACGAGCGGCATTTATAAAATTTCACGTAACCCAATGTATGTGGGTTTTGCATTTATTTTAGCAGGGTGGGGTATTTGGTTAAGTTCCTTGTGGGCGCTATTGTGTGTTGTTGGGTTTATTGCCTATTTAACGCTTTTTCAAATAATACCCGAGGAGCGTGCGCTCACTAAATTATTTGGCGAAGAGTTTAGCGCCTATAAAGCGCGCGTAAAACGCTGGTTGTAATTAATACCATTGACTTAAAAACCTGACAAACAAAAAAGG